>CAYNUT010000079.1:15177-17235 GCA_964400595.1 uncultured Neobacillus sp.
TTATGGAATAAGTCAGAATGACTGTCAATTTACAGTAAAATGAAATAGAAATAATGGCAAAGATCCTGCTATTTTAATAGCTCCTTTAATTCATTTTCATCATCAAATGAGAATTCTGGTGCTTTGTATGCCTCAATTGTGGCGAAGCTCATATAATCACTTACTTTAACGGAAAGTATATCTTGGATCATTTCGTAAATTCTGATTTCTTCCTTTACTTTTTTCCATTTCTTCTTCACTAGGAATTTCCAAAGCTCATTTTCCGTTACTGAATCATACCCCAACAAGCTAAATTCCTCGAGCTTGCTGGCTAATGCGGGTTGTAACTGGGTGCGTAACTGATCGAATATCCGGCTGTTATCCATTCAAACTTCCTCCTCGGGAGAAGTGCCCCAAAATATAATTGCTTGTCATGCTTTGTCCACCATACAGCATATAGTTAATTGTATATGAATTCTTCTTATTTGAGAAGGTGGGAATCAGCGTGTCCAAGTTTTTAAAAGGGACTTTTATCCTATTAGTTGCGGGATTTATTACCAGAATTCTGGGCTTTATATATCGTATTGTCCTTGCACGAAGTATTGGCGAGGAAGGTGTCGGACTGTACATGATGGCCTATCCAACCTTTATCCTGGTCGTGACGATTACACAGCTGGGGCTCCCAGTTGCCATCTCGAAAAATATTGCCGAAGCTGAAGCTAGAAGGGATTATGCTGAAATTAAAAAGATTCTTGTTGTATCCCTTGCCATCACGATCAGCTTATCCATATTGATTACGCCGGCATTAATCTTATTGGCGCCAATGCTGTCAACTACGCTTTTTACAGATCAAAGAACCTATTACCCGTTGATTGCAATTGCCCCTGCCGTTCCGATTATCGCGGTTTCCTCTGTTTTACGCGGGTATTTCCAGGGGAGACAAAATATGCGTCCGTCAGCTGTCTCCCAGATTCTTGAGCAGCTTGTAAGGATTACTTTAATCGCGACGGCCACCAAAACATTTCTGCCGTACGGAGTTGAATATGCAGCCGCCGCGGCAATGGCAGCCTCAGTTTTAGGGGAATTAATATCCCTGGTGTATCTGTTGACTACATTTAAATTAAAAAAGAGGTTTAAACTTCGCAAAGATTTTTTTCATTTTATTCATAAAGGAAAAAGAACATTTAAGGATTTAATGGAAATCGCCCTCCCGACAACGGGGAGCCGAATGATTGGGTCAATCTCCTGGTTTTTTGAGCCGATTGTTGTCGCTCACAGCTTAGCCTTAGCCGGGGTCGCGGCGGTAAATGCCACGAAGCTATACGGGACTTTAACCGGCTATGCCATGCCGCTGTTAATGCTACCCTCTTTTGTGACCTTCTCATTGGCCACCTCTCTGGTTCCGGCCATCAGTGAGGCTAATTCAAAAAATAATCATAAACTGATTGAATTCCGTCTGCAGCAGGCATTGCGTTTTGTATTCTTATCCGGCGGACTGGCCGTTATCATTCTTTATGTTTTGGCAGAACCGCTTATGCAGCTGATGTACGGTTCCTCAAAGGGCGCGTATTTTATCCAGCTGATGGCGCCATTTATCTTGTTTTACTATTTTCAAGGCCCGCTCCAGGCTGTTCTGCAGGCTCTAAATATTGCAAGAGCTGCGATGATTAATAGCCTCATTGGTGCGGTCGTCAAAACGGCGGTGATTTTTTTACTTGCCTCACAGGCTTCCTTCGGGATTACCGGTGCTGCTCTTGGCATTATTGTCGGATTTGTAGTAGTCACCATCCTTCATTTTTCAACCGTTGTTAAAAAAGTGGCCTTTTCATTTTATATCCGTGATTATCTAAAGGGGTTCCTCGTTATGGGGGCATCCGGCTGGATTGGCTCCTGGCTCTATCAGAATATTTTATTGCGTGATCCTTTAATTATGCGGACCGCGGCTTCGATTACAGGAATGGGAATATCCTATTTAATGCTGCTGATCGTATTTGGCCTCCTACACAAAGAGGATATAAAGAGAATCCCTTGGGTCGGTAATCTATTTGCTAAATAAAAGACACGTTGAAATGCGTGTCT
>CAYNUT010000080.1:0-17197 GCA_964400595.1 uncultured Neobacillus sp.
GTGTAACCAGAGGCCATCTCATTACACACTACACTGATTTTTTTGAGTTAGGGTGTAACAAGAGGCCTTCTTATTACACCTTAAACTGATTTTTGGGAGTTAGGGTGTAACAAGAGGCTTCTCATTACACAGTAAACTAATTTTTTTGAGTTAGGGTGTAACAAGAGGCCATCTAATTACATAGTAAACTGATTTTTGGGAGTTAGGGTGTAACAAGAGGCCTTCTAATTACAAGTAAGCAAATTATTTGGAGTTACGGTGTAACGAGAGGCCTTCTAATTACACAGTAAACTGGTTATTTGGAGTTACCGTGTGTCTAGACACCCTCCACTTGAATGTAGACCTTTTTTTGGACTTTTATCATAAATTCTCAGAGCATTTTTTATCCTCTTTTAGATTTAAATAGCACTGCACAATGATCAATGGAAACAAATGTACTTACAGGCTACGGGTTTGGCCCACTAGAATTGAAATGTTCCGGCGGGTATTCCTTTACTTTCTCTCTCAGTTTTATTTCATCTGGCGGATTCGACCCATATTTTTTATCAAAATAAATAGCTATTCCACACAATATTATGACAGGCGAAAATATATATAACCAAAGCACGATAACACCTCCATTTTACAAAACGAATTATAAATATTATATTGTAGAAATTAACTTTTTTCAATTTTCTAAAAAATAAAACAGCTATAATTAATTTTAAATAAATCCCTAGATTTGCAGTGAGAGGATGTTTTAGAAATGAAGTTTATTGGAATTGACCTATCGGGTCCTGCCAATCACAAAGATACAGTCATGACTATTTTTGAAAACAAGGATGCTGGGCTGGTTTTTGAAGACATTATTATGAATGCCAGTGATGAGATGATCATTTCAGCTGTTAAGTCAGTGGCCTCACTTGGGGATGTGGCAATAGGTATTGATGCCCCATTATCGTACCAAGACGGCGGGGGAGATCGGCCTCAAGATAAAAGCCTACGCCAATTTATTAAAGGGTATGGCCTTTCAGGAAGCTCCATTATGCCGCCAACCTTAACGAAAATGGTCTATCTAACCCTTCGGGGAATGGGAATAACCAGAAAAATAACGGATATGAATCTCCCATACCAAATAAGAATTGTCGAAGTGCATCCAGGCGCTGCCATTGGGACCCGGATCGGGAAAGAAGGTCTTTATCATGCGCTACATTACAAAAAAGAAATAGAGTCTAGTAAAGCCATTTTGGAATGGTTTGAAACAGTGGGTCTTCATGGCATTCCAATTGAGATTTCCGAAACTTCCCATCAAATAGATGCATGTGCAGCAGCGTTGGCAGCATGGCATTGGGCCAATCCCACAAAGCAGCCTGCCTGGCATTGGGACGTGACATCGGATGAGCATCCTTTTGAGGTTTGTTGTTGATGGGTGAAGGTTCCTTTAAAAAAAGTTATTTAACCCAATCGAAGGGATAAGGAAACCAGGCTGGAACTGGTTGAAGTATTTTGGGTAATTGGGTTGAATGTTTTTTCAGCAGCCAATGAACAAACGCAAGATTGATTTCATTTTCAAACATTTTCGCCAGGCATATGGCACAAAGGTAGGGATTTCTTAAGTCAAAGTTCTTGGCGAAAGAACTTCAATGAGATGTTACAATAGAATTCAGTAATGGTAAATTAGGAATTGATTTTTTGGTGATAGAATTACTTCTTGATCTAGCTGGAGAAATAATTGAATATTTCATCCCTGATCAAGCAACCGAATCGAAGTTTATCAAACATATAGAAAGACTTAAAGAAGAAGAGTGGTTTGCTACACTGGAAAAGGACTATCGCTATTCCTATATTATTTATCAAAACCGGAAAGTTAAGCGATTTTTATGCAATGAAAAAAATGTCAAAATGATCCTGAGTATGGATGTTGAAAAAGAGAATTTTATTAATCTTGTCAAAGAGGAGCATAAAAAATTAACAGGGGTACGATAAAAATATTATGTAAATCTGATGCAAAACGAAGAATTAGTAATGATAAAGGACCAAATGGGCCCTTTTTATTTTTGTTCACATACAGAACGTTAGTTCTTATATAATATAAAAGAGGAGATGAAGGTTATGGCCATACGCAACTCAGGTAAAATGAAATGGCAATCGGCTTCCTTTATGCCGGAAGCATTTGCGATGACACGCGAGATGTATAAGGATCAGCAGCGGCAAGCAAAGCCGTTAATCGACGATTATGAAATGGAGGAATTTGACCTGCGCATAGCCTATGTCAAGGAGTATAATCTCGAGGTAGAACTAAGAGTATGGGATGACGGTTTTTTTGAAGAAACAAGAGGTCATGTCCATTATGTAGATCCATTGACGAAGTAGATGCGTGTGGAAACGAAACCAGGTGAATTTGAACGAGTGGCATTTGACAAAGTCGTTGGTGTAGCTGTAATCGATTAGAACATTAGTCTCTCACTAGCGCAACAGAATAATGGCTGTGGGATTGCCAAATAGAAACAGATGGGGAACACGAGTGTCGAAAATAAAAAGGAAGGACACAGTTTGAATATGTATAAATTTATTGGTTCTGACAAACAAAAGTATCTGAGTGAAACTCCCGGCACTTTCGGCGGACACCGAAAAACTAAAATTTATGGTAGGATGGATTGCCGGGCAGCTTTACGGGCGATTGAGAAGGGCGGCTATGTCAAAGATCGTGTATTTTTTGCCGACGAACAAACAGCCATTGTCGCCGGATACAGGCCATGCGCCGTGTGCCTGCCGGAGAAATATGCCACTTGGAATAGGCGAAAAGGTTAATATTCTACCGTTTTCACTAGTTCTAAGTTCCTGCACTTATTTGAAGTGCTTGAACAGATCATAAAGTTTTTCCCTAACACTTTAAAATGTATGTTTAAATTGTTCAGGTCAGCTAAAGATAATTCGAATAAGTATGGATTGAATAAAGCGGCGTTGGGGGGGGAATTGGTTTTAATTTTGACTCTTATCACTTTCGGAGCAATCTTTGTCGGCGTAATACATATTTTGGATAAACCCAGAGTAGAAAAATATAAGCGGGAAGAGGCGAATCATGTAAGTTCGATGAAAAAAATAAAAGAAGCTAACTTTGACATTTCAAAGAAGTTTGATGATGCAAGAAGAAAAGACAAGTTCATTGCCATTGATGAAAAGGAGAGGAAGGTTGCCCTTGTACAGGACGGAGACTGCCAAATATTCAACTACAGGGATGTTTTAGAGTCCAAGATTGTCGAAGATGGACAAGAAATCACGACCACTTCTCGTTCCAGTCAAATCGGTGGGGCGTTGGTGGGTTCCATCCTTGCAGGAGGCAGGGGCGATTATTGGTGGGTCCGGAGCTAAACAAACACATCACCGCTAGGATTGTCGTCAACGACTTTCAAAACCCCACTTTTTTATTGGAGTGTCTATATAACGAGTGGGTGAGCGGCAAAGATGTATTTCACTTAACAAAGGTCAGAAAAGAAGAGGAGTTATATAAGAAAAGCATTTCTTTCGCTTCTGCTGTTCATGATACATTCAGTGTCATTATTCGACAAGCCGATGAAGAGGATAAAAATATAAATAAAAAAAATAATACCGTTCTTTCTCAAGGCAATTCAACCGCCGATGAAATAGCAAAACTTGCTGCTTAAAAAGAAAAAGGGTTCATCACACAAGAAGAGTTTGATCAACAAAAAACAAAATTGTTGAACAGTTAAGCCGCTAAATTGTTCGAGGCAATCTGCAAATGACAAATAGAAGGGTGTCAAATTGGCATTCTTCTTTTTTATGTAGCAAATTATGGCAATAGACCTTTCTTGTCTTCCTTTGATTCAGAATAAAACACAACAATATGGAAAAAATACAAAAAATACCAATTAGAAATTAATGAAGGAGAAAAATAATGAAGAGAACCATTGCGGATTCACTCGTTGAAGCATTGTTAAATGCAGGTGTGAAAAGGGTTTATGGTATTATCGGAGACTCACTGAACTCCGTTATCGATTCCATCCGGCGTTCTGAGAAAATTGAATGGATTCATGTCCGCCATGAAGAGGTTGCAGCATTCGCGGCTGGTGCCGATGCTGATATGACTGGAAGTATTGCGGTGTGTGCTGGAAGCAGCGGCCCTGGCAATATGCACCTTATCAATGGCTTGTATGACTGTCACCGCAACCGGGTCCCTGTGCTTGCCATTGCAGCACACATTCCAAGCTACGAAATCGGCACCAATTTTTTTCAGGAAACACGCCCAGATCATCTATTTAAGGACTGCAGCTACTACTGCGAGGTAGTGACAACTGCTCACCAAATGCCCCGCTCCGTACTCGTCGCCATGCAGAATGCCGTTTCGCGTAAAGGTGTGTCCGTTCTTGTTCTGCCCGGGGACGTCGCTGGCTATGAAGCAGACGAGACCCCTGTTCCTGAACACGTCCTTCATGTGACACAGCCGGTAATCCGTCCTTCAGAGACAGAGTTAAAGCTGATGGCTGACTACTTGAACCGCGGCGAGCGCATCACGCTGCTGTGCGGAGCCGGCTGTGCGGGCGCTCACTCGCAACTCATGCAGCTTTGCGAAAAACTGCAATCACCTATGGTCATTGCTTTGCGAGGTAAAGAACACCTGGAGTATGATAATCCGTACTATGTCGGACTAACAGGCCTTATCGGATATTCATCAGGCTATCATGCGGTTAAGGATTGCGATGTACTGCTAATGCTTGGTACCGATTTTCCCTACAGGCAATTCTATCCAAAAGAGGCCACCATTTTGCAGGTCGATATTGAGCCGGGACATCTCGGCCGCCGAACCGACCTCACCTACGGGCTGTGCGGAGATGTGAAGGAAACCATTGAAGCACTGCTGCCTTATCTGACAGAGCTACATGATGGAAGCCACCTGAAGAGATTAACCGACCACTATCGCAAAATCCGCAATGATCTGGACGAACTTGCAACCGGAAAACCGGGCCGCACACCGATCCATCCTCAATATCTCACGAAAGCGGTCAGTGATCTGGCAAGCGAGAATGCGGTTTTTACCTGCGATGTCGGAACCCCAACACTTTGGGCTGCCCGTTATCTGCAAATGAACGGACAAAGGCGGTTATTGGGTTCTTTTAATCACGGTACGATGGCAAACGCCCTGCCACAAGCGATCGGAGCACAGCTTGCCCAGCCAGGCCGCCAAGTGATTTCCCTATCTGGAGATGGAGGCATTGCCATGCTGATGGGCGACCTTCTCACACTAAGGCAGCATAAATTGCCCGTAAAGGTGGTGGTGTTCAACAACGGTGCGCTCAGTTTCGTTGAACTTGAAATGAAAGCAGCCGGCTTCCTGGAAACAGGCACCGCCCTTGATAACCCAAACTTTGCAGCTGTGGCGCAAGCGATAGGCATCGAAGGAATTCGTGTGGATGACCCAGCAGAACTGGAGGAAGCAATTCAGCGTGCCCTTCAATATGACGGACCAATACTGGTTGATGTCGTTGTGAACCGCCAGGAATTGGCTTTCCCACCAAAAATCACATTTGAACAGGCGCATGGATTTAGCCTTTGGATGATGAAGGCAGTTCTGAATGGGCACGGCAACGAGCTTATTGACCTTGCTAAAACGAACTTTATCCGCTAATAAGCTAAAAAAATAAACGATTTCCAGTAGAGCCAACCCTTAAATAAAGTTGATATCTATCCAGGACTCCGTACAACCAAATTTACTTAACCAAGTATTCAAACATCAAACAAGATAATTCAGGAAAGTATTACTTACTGACGTTGTACATGCAATGGCGTACCGAATTTGGTGCGTCTTTTTTAAATTTATTATAATTTTATTTTGTTAACTAAAATTCAAGCAAATCCCCGATAACTATGCTTTATCTTACAGAAGTCAACATAAAACGGAAAATTCTTAAGTACCTTTTTGTATGCTTTTGAAAAAGGGGGTTATTTTCTGTGTTAAAAAATAACTCATTATGTATTAAGATAGTAAAAGGTACGATTTTTAATATAGTTAAGGAAGTGACAGCAGTGATCCAAGCTAATCAGCTAATCGATATTATGAATATAGAAGATACAACATTAAGAAATCAAAGAATCCTTGATGAAGTTCAACCATTAGCGAGAAGAATCATGGACTCTTTTATTGCAAAATACGGTGAGCGTGATTCCTATTTACTTCAGTTAAAAATACATTCATACGAACAAACGCTTAAAACTACCATTTCAGACTCAAGGAATCCTAAATATGCAGAAAAAAAACAGCATTACGGTAACAAGGGGTTTGTAGAATTAATAGATGGAAAGTTATATGAAAGTCCGTTGTTTATCATCAGACTGGAGTTTCATCTAGATTCACGTGAAATCAGAATGTTTATGAGTTCTGATTTCTATCCGTTTTGGGTTTTAACAAAGAGAACACAGGTACATGAACTTGAGAGAATGATAGAAGAATTACAAACTAATATACAAATTTTTACAATTGAAGAGGAAAAGAACGAAATAGAGCCAAATGAGTTTATCGATACTGTTTGGAAGTACATAAAAAATAAACGCAAGCCTACGTTTTACTTTGGAAAAACTCTTCCTTTAGAGGGATTAGTGGAGGAACAGATTATTATTGATCAGCTTTGGGATACGTATCAAAAATTAACTCCTGTTCGCAGCGTATTGGAAAAAGAGGCAGTGGAACATAGTCAAGGACTCTTGTTAATGAAAAAATTTCAAGAAGATGTAACTCCAATTCAAATCAATCTTTTTTCAAAAACGTATGAAGTAAAAATCGATGAAGAAGTGAAGAAAGTAAAAACGAATGAATATAAGCAAATGTTTTATATTTATGACCAAGATCAGTTAATAACAGACGGTCATATTGGCTATTTCACAAGGGATCCACATGAATCGTTAGGAATCTTTATTAATAACCGTGGATACATTTTCCACCGAATTCGTAAGCTCGCTAATCAGGAAAACTATGATTGGTTTATTAAGAAAGCCTACTATCAACGTGGAAAATATAACGAAAACAATGAAAACCAAATATATCAAGACAAAACTGTAGAAGAATTAAAAAATCATCACTTCACTTTAAATGAGTTAAATGCTTATTATGTAGGAACTTATATAGGAAATAACGAGTTTTTTACAGAACCTATTTCAGTAATAAAAGAACGACTTATTACTGCAGCGGCTATATTTGCAGATGTTAGAGGTGATCTAACGTTTCCAAAGGGCACTCAACCTCTAGTGCTTCCTGAGGACGATAATGAAATCGAAGATGAAGTTGGAGCCTACTCAAGCTCCTTTGATTTCACAGACATTATGGATCTAGTCGAACAAAGTGGCTTCACATTCTCCCTTGATATCATAAGAGATTTTTATTTAAATCTTACCAGTCTTGATGAAAAACATTTTGTGATATTAAGCGGTATTTCTGGAACAGGGAAAACTCAGCTATGCCGTGTTTTCGCCAATGCCGTCTATGGACTTGATTATAGCGAGGATAACCCTTATTTAAAAATCGTTCCAGTTCGGCCTGACTGGATGGATGCTACATCACTATTTGGTTACTATAGTTCATTTGAGAAACGGTATATGAAAACTGAGTTTTTAGATATGTTGTTACAGGCTAATGAAGAAAAGGACAAGCCGCATTTCATTGTCCTCGATGAAATGAACTTAGCCCGTGTGGAATATTATTTAAGTGATTATTTAAGTGCTGTTGAATCAAGAAAACCGATTCGGCTGCATAATATCGATGATGTTAAAGAAGTTCCAAAAACAATAGAAATTCCACATAACTTCTATGTGATCGGCACAATAAATGTGGATGAAACCACTCATAGTATTTCAGATAAAGTCCTTGATCGCGCGTTTGTTATGACTTTGTCAGATGTTGATTTTACAAGTTTCTGGGAGCGGTTAGATGAAAAATTCAAGAAAACAGTGCAGCTTGAATGGGATGTATTATTAACCATTCATCGTCACCTAGCCGCGTTCGACTTACACTTTGGCTATCGAACAATGAATGAAATGATTCGCAAACTTTTTAAGAATAGTATGTTACCAGAACAGATAAGAATGGAACCTTTGTATGCTCTTGATCGTGTTGTGTCTGAGAAGGTAATCCCAAAAATTAGAGGTGATGAAAGAATTAAACAATTGTTGGAAGATTTATCAAACCTGTTCCTTCAACAATTTGGCGAGAACTCCGAATCTTACAAACATGTTGAACGCATGAGAGAGGAATTAGAGCGATATGGCTCCACTCAATTCTGGCGTTAAGATTACGGTTTGGGACGATGAGCAAAAGAACTGGGTGTCGTTAAAAAAGGTATATTTAGAGGAAGCAAGAAGTTACAGATGGCGATCACGGACGAAGCAAGCATTCCAATTTAGAATGCAGCAGCTTTCATTACCTATGACCAAAACACACGAAGGCTGGGAGGGTGTGTTTGAAACTCCTTTTCAAAGTGGTATCGTATCATTTATGACAACTTCTCAAGATGGAGAAGATATCATTAAAAACTATATTTATACCGACCATCGCAAACTAACCGAACAACAATTTAACATTTTATTAGCGGATTTACTAAAGGAAGCAAGTATTTGTTTTCAACAATCGGGACTAGAAACGAACATAGCAGTTAACGGATTCACAAGGGAATGCTCCATGATGCAATGGATGTATATAGAATCCGAAATTTACAAATTAAGAAATACATTTCGAAAGATTGAAGCCCATCCATTAAGAAGTTTGAAAAAAGAAGAAGTATTAATGAAACGTGAACGGGTCAAGTCTGTCACTCCCAGAAACATTGCCTGGATGGAGCGCTATGGTGAAGCCTTTGGAGCAACACCAACAAAGCTGCCGAGTCATATCCAAACATCAAAAGTTGAAGAAACCTTTGATGTGTATGAAAATCGAGTTATCCTTTTCCAACTAAAGGAACTTGCATCTTTATTGAAAAAATACAGAACCGTACATGATAGGGATATTCAAAGAAAGGCAGTTCAATTTCTGGACTGGATTAGTCTTTGGAAAAAGAGCATATTTCTTCAGCAGATTAAATCTCATTCAGGGACAGTAAAAATCACTCAAGTATTTCGTAAGCACCCCGTATATCGCCTGTGGTATCAATGGTTTCATTCCCTTTATCAATTTAAAACCATTACCTTTGATTTACAACAAAAACTTAGTTTAAAAGATACTTATTTGTTGTATGAAATGTGGTGCTTCATGCAGATTATTAGGACCTTAAGGGAACTAGGATTGCTAGAAGATACAGCAGAGTTATTCACAAAAAAAGAGGAATATTATTTTTTACGATTAGCTGAGAACAAAGAAAGCATTGTTAGACTCAAAAACGGCGCAAAACTGATTTACCAAAAAATTATTCAATCTAATACAAATCCATACTATTCGTACACCCAGAGAATGATCCCTGATATCGTTATTGAGTATCAAGAGCATTTGTATGTGATGGATCCAAAATATCGAATTCCTGCAAATCTGCCAATGGCTTTAGGGGAGATGCATAAATACCGGGATGGAATTGTCTCAAGAGAAAATGATTCAACTGTAGTAAAAGAAGTTTATATTTTGACACCGACGGAATGTTATTTATCATCTGATAAAGATTTTTATGATGATGGATTTCATAAGAGGTATAAAATGGGAGCGTATCGTTTTTCGCCCGGAGAAAATTTGGAAGAATTCAAGAAATGGATTCAACAAATATTTAGCTAACGACACTAAATAAAAAATTCATATTATTACAATGCTTACAGTTAATGAATGTAAAAAATGTAGGTGAACGGGATATTGAAAGTTTATACAGAATTAAAATAAAAAATGCGCCTGTCCATGGGAGGACGGGCGTATTTTTTATGAGTCTTGTTCATTTTTGAACAAGGTTAATAATATCTACAGGACAGGTTTCCTGTCTCCGTATATATCCCCTGTCTCTATGATACAAGACAAGCGCAACAATCAGAATTACTGAAGCGATCCAGATTGCTCGATTACCAAAATTCGTAGTCGAAAAAGTTCCGGCTAAAGCACCACTTACAAAGGAGAGAATGATGAATAAGAATTCCTGAAACTTTTTTTTGGCTACTTGGTCATGTTCTTTGATAGCTAAGTAAGCAGCTTGTGTCGCAGTTCTCAGATTTCCCGTTGTCATCGTTGAGTTATAAGCCCACTTGTCAAGTTTATTAAATGTTGAAATTTGTAGTGATGATACAAATGCAATAGATACCGTCACTACAATGTTTGGAACACTGCTTGGAAGCAAGCCAACAAAAATCAACATTAGGCATTCTAGTATGAGAATGGACCGTCTATAGCTATATACTAAATGCCTAACATTAGGAGTCTTGAAAATTTCAGAAATCAAAACGCCTAATATAAACGCCAGGATTGGCGGAATGTAGTGTAATATACCCATCCAATCTCTGTTGGCCGCTTTTACTGCCAGTAACACCATGTTTCCTGTTTGCGCGTTGGCAAATACGCCATCCCGGCTTATGAAAGTGTAAGCATCTAGAAATCCCCCTACCAATGCCAATAAAACACCCAGTCGAACTGAATTTGACGATAACGATAGAGGTTTCTTCTGTTTATCTTCCATAATATATAAAGCTCCTTATTCTTTAAATAAATAGATACTCCTTAAAAAGATACAACTAGAAAATAGTAAAAGATTTTTTGAATAAGGTCAATGGAAATTAGAATAATAGAGTTGGATTAAAAAAATTTGTTGAAAAATTATGGACAAGTCCCTTCAATCAAGAAGTACATATTCATCTACGAAAATATTGGGTATTGAAAAAGTAAATATTTAATAAAGCTGTATATTAGAAGGATTGTAATTAATAAATTATAGAAGGGAATTAATTAGAAAAGCAATTCGTTTGGAGGATTATATATATGCTAAAAGCAACGCAAAAGGAATTAAAAATAGTTGTAAAATTTGCATCGATGCTTTGGCCGGATTGTGATCCATAAGAGTATAAAAAGTCGTTATATCTTGTAAATAGAAACTTTAACGACTTTTTATATTTTTTTAAATAGGAAGACTTTTTAGCATAAATACACATCAATATCCTTTAATGTTTTATATCTACCGTTTTTTACCTATTCCACTAATTTAAGGTACTGTCCGTGAAATTCTTTCGTTCATCTTAAGAATTTGATAGATTTCCTGTAAGGAACCGATGCGCTATCCGTTTTTTGATTTCGTAATTCCCCAACAATGCATTAATTGATGAATACCTTTTTCAATTTGGTCTAATGGAATACCACCAAAGCCTAATAGAAACGTTGGATATTTATAGTCAATAGGACTTAATAGATAATCGCTTACTGGATAGATGGCAATATGGTCTTTTGCAGCAATCTGTTTTAACTGATTTTCACTTTTTGACAGGGGGACAGAAATTAATATATGCATTCCTGCTTGGTCTCCGGTGATTGTGATGTCCGGATAATACGTTTCAAATATGCGGGTTAATTTTTCATGTTTTTTACGATAAATTTTCCGCATACGGTTTAAGTGTTTGGAAAAATAACCATCTCGCATAAAGTTGGCTAAAATATGCTGATCAAATCTCGGTACGGTTGCAGAGTAAAAACTAAATGTCTCTTTATATTTTTGTAGTAATGGTGAAGGTAATACAAAATAAGCAACGCGTAATGAAGGCATTAGTGATTTGGTAAAAGTGCCTATATAAATGACTTTATTATTTTGGTCTAAACCGTGTAATGCAGGAATCGGTTTTCCGATATAACGAAATTCACTATCATAATCGTCCTCAATGATGTAGCGATTTTCATCTTTTGCCGCCCAGTTTAATAGCTGCGTTCTTCGTGTTGCTGATAGAACCGCACCCGTAGGGAATTGGTGGGAAGGTGTAATGTAAACAACATTTGCATTTGTTTTTTCAAGTTCATCCACCATTAAACCATTTTCATCTACCGGAATGGAGATGGCTCTATTTTGTAATTGTATTTTTGGGATGGCCGAATAGCCAGGATTTTCAAGGGCAAATTTTGAATCATTTTCAAGTAATCTTAGTATCATAGGAAGCAGTTGTTCCGTTCCCGAACCAATGACAATCTGTTCTGGGTTGCATACAATCCCCCTCGATTGATAAAGATATTTTGAAATTTCAGCTCTTAATGCGAATTCTCCCTGCGGGTCTCCAATTTGTAAAAACTCTTTTGAACTACTATCATATAAATTTTTTGCATATTTTCGCCAAAGTGAAAAAGGGAATGAGTCTGGATCAATTTTTCCTGGATGGAAGTCAAATTGAACTATTTTTTTCTCGACCTTCTCTACAGGCATGTTTAAAAGATCTTTTTCAATATAAGGTAATTCGTCGATCTCTTCTACAAAAAAACCAATGCGCGGTTTAGATTCCACATAGCCTTCGGCCATAAGTTGAGCATAGGCAATCTCAATTGTTGTTTGACTGATATTTAAAAATTCAGCTAATCTTTTTTTTGAAGGTAATTTGGTTCCCACCTCAATTTGTTTATGGATAATGGCGTCTTTGATACCAAGATAAAGCTGTTCATATAATGGTTTTGCTGTACTTTTATCCAATTTAAACATAAGCATATCCATCCGCAATTCCTCCAACTGACCATATTGATTTTTAAAAAATTGAACCTTTTCATAAAGTCAATTTCTATTATACTAGTAAACATCAAATGAATGGAGGTTATTTTATGAAACAAGTTGGAACCGAAAGAGTAAAACGTGGAATGGCAGAAATGCAAAAAGGCGGCGTTATTATGGATGTCATTAATGCCGAACAAGCAAAAATTGCAGAGGCTGCAGGTGCAGTTGCTGTTATGGCTTTGGAGAGGGTGCCTTCCGATATTCGAGCAGCTGGGGGCGTAGCCCGTATGGCAGATCCTCGTATTGTTGAGGAAGTGATGAACGCTGTCACCATTCCAGTCATGGCAAAAGCACGGATTGGCCACATTGTTGAAGCCCGTGTATTAGAATCAATGGGCGTTGATTACATAGATGAAAGTGAAGTATTAACACCTGCGGATGAAGAATTCCATTTATTAAAAAGCGACTTCACCGTACCATTTGTTTGTGGATGCCGTGATTTAGGGGAAGCTGCCCGCCGTATTGGAGAAGGAGCTTCCATGCTACGAACAAAAGGTGAGCCGGGAACCGGAAATATTGTAGAAGCAGTCCGTCATATTCGAAAAGTGAATGCACAAGTAAGACGCGTTGTCGGTATGAGTATAGATGAATTAATGACTGAAGCAAAAAATTTAGGAGCACCATTTGAATTATTAGTAGAAATCAAAAAATTGGGGCGCTTACCCGTTGTCAATTTTGCTGCTGGCGGGGTGGCGACACCTGCCGATGCAGCTCTAATGATGGAGCTTGGAGCAGATGGTGTATTTGTAGGATCAGGTATCTTCAAATCCGATAACCCAGAAAAATTCGCACGTGCCATTGTAGAAGCAACAACGCACTATCAAGACTATAAATTAATTGCTGAAATTTCAAAAGAGCTTGGAACACCAATGAAAGGTATTGATATTGCAACACTAGATGCAAAAGATCGTATGCAGGAACGTGGTTGGTAAAATGCTGAAAATTGGTATACTTGCATTACAAGGTGCAGTCAGAGAGCATATTAGACAAATTGAAGAGCTAGGTTGTGAGGCAATTTCCGTTAAATCTGCTGAAGATCTAAAAGAATTAAATGGTCTTGTATTACCTGGCGGAGAAAGTACAACAATACGTAAACTGCTGGACCGTTACGAGTTGCTTGAACCTATTCGTACTTTAGCTGCTAAAGGAATTCCGATGTTTGGAACATGTGCGGGCTTGATTTTATTAGCAAAAGAAATTGTTGGCTATAATACGCCTCATCTAGGGTTAATGGATGTAGTGGTTGAACGGAATTCATTTGGACGCCAAGTGGATAGTTTTGAAGTGGAGCTATCCATTCCGGGAGTAGGGGAAGATGTTCCTGCTGTTTTTATCCGGGCACCGCATATAGTAGCTGCAGGTGAAAATGTTGAAATTCTGGCAAAACATAAAGAACGCATTGTTTTAGCTCGAGATGGTCAATTTTTAGGGTGTTCCTTTCATCCAGAGTTAACAGAGGATCTTAGAATTATGAAGTATTTTATTGAAATGGTACAAGAGAACACAATTGTTTTATCTCATTAGGTAAACGGAATAAGAGCATGTTTTGATAAAAGAGAAATCAAAACATGCTCTTTTACTTTACAGGAATTAGTCCAGTCTTTCCAGAATATATGTAGGAAAAAGTGTTAAGGGAGAGATAACTATGGCTTTTGTTGCGATCTATACTGTTGGCAGGCTAAAACATCCGTATGAACATCCTGCCTCTCGTGAGTTTTTTGAAGTGGGATCCAAACTAATTCGACAGGCAGATATATCAGGAGAACTTATAGTTGAATTTTCACCTGATGGGGTGCAATTTCCTGAAGAAGCATTCAAAGGTGAGGGTTATCCTATTCTTACGCTAACGGTTTGGAAAAGTCTTCAGTCTTTATATCGTTTTACCTATTCAGGCCGGCATAAGCAAGCCATACGAGACAAGAACAAATGGATTGAACCATATCAAGAGAAACAACCTACATATGTGGTGTGGTGGACGGAGAGGGTAAAGGATGTATCCTGGGAGGAGGCTTTCATGAGATACAACCATTATATTCAGCACGGACCAACTCCTTTTGCGTTTGACTTTAAGCAAGCATTTGATGAAACAGGAGAGAGAAGCTTGGTTAAATAGCAAGGGAATCTCACCCTAACCATCTCAATCTTTTTTTTATTTGCAATTATTGCCTGTTACCATGTACCTTGTGAAAATATGCACCTAAACGAAATCGTGCTTGAGTTAAAGTCGAGTTCCGGAGGAGAAGAACAATAATTGCTTAGTCGGCCTTTTTTTTGATTGAAGTAACGGGTGGATTTATTCAATAAAATAAAAGGGTGTTGACAAAAGAATTTAAAAGTATTATTATTATCTCAGATTCAAGATAATGTAATTCAAGATTTTTTAAGAGGGGGTGAAATGAATGGAGGGGAAATGCACGAATTTGCCCTTTCTGATATTAATGCAAACATCTAAAGCAATTTATGATCGAATAAAGGAAGTAATGGCAAAAAACAAGCTTGGTATTACGGAGTTTTCTGTTTTAGAGGTACTTTATCAAAAAGGGAAACAAACTATTCAACAAATTGGAAATTGCATATTGGTCTCAAGTGGTTCGATGACCTATTGTTTAGATAAGCTAGAACAAAGAGGTTTATTATGCCGAAATGACTGTCCAGATGATCGCCGGGTAATACATGTGACATTAACTGATGATGGAAATGAATTGATGAACGAAATCATGCCGAAATATCATGAGTTTGTTAATCAAATGTTTGAATCATTAGATTCTGATGAGGCAGAGAAATTGGTGGAGCTTTTGAAAAAAGTAAGGAATAAGGTCTAAACTTTCATTTTTTTAATAAAATATCTCGAATTCGAGACAAATAACATTTAGGAGGATTTTAAGATGATAAATATTGGTTTATTAATCATTCGTTTGGTAATTGGTTTACTATTTGTGGGTCACGGTGCACAAAAATTATTTGGCTGGTTCGGTGGCTATGGATTGAAAGGAACAGGTGGATGGTTTGAATCCATTGGTATGAAACCAGGAGTAACTATGGCTCTTTCCGCAGGGTTAGCAGAACTTATTGGGGGACTTTTGTTTGCTTTAGGACTGTTAACGCCACTTGCAGGCATTATGATTGCAGGAACTATGGTAATCGCGATGGTAAAAGTGCATGCTCCAAATGGATTATGGATAACCGCTAATGGATATGAATACAACTTAACTCTACTGGCAGTTGCTATTGGTATAGCTTTGGTTGGTCCAGGTCAATATGCTTTAGATTCACTTTTATTCTAAAAAAGCAATTTCAAATGGCCATATGCCATTATTGGATTAGGACCTGTAACCCTCACAGTCGCAATTGCAGAACCAACGATCGGTGTTTTAACAGAAGTGATGGGCTTTCGCTTTGCCGGTTCCTATCCGTCACTTGAAGGGGATTATCCAGATATATTGATTTATGCAACTGGAGAAGGCGGCAGCGGTGCGGAAGTTCATATTGAAACAAGACCCGATTTGCCAAGAGTCCGCTTAGGTCGCGGCGGTGTTCACCATGTTGCCTTCCGTGTTCCGAATGAGGAAGAATATGATCAATGGGCCCTGCGTTTGAAAGAATACAGGTTACCGAATTCAGGGAAAGTGGAACGGTATTACTTCAAGGCATTATATTTCAGGGAACCAAATGGTATATTATTTGAATTATCAACAGATACACCAGGATTTGCGACAGATGAACCAATGGAAACAATGGGAGAAAAACTGGCACTTCCACCTTTTTTGGAACCAAATCGAAAAGAGATCGAAGAAAAATTACGACCACTGATTTTAAATTAATGTTTAAGGAATTTATATTGAACCAACTATAAGTAAAAAAGACTAATCGGAATAACCTCCGATTAGTTTTTTTGGGTAGAAATGTTTTCTACAAGTCGATTGTGAAAAGCAGTACTTAAAGAAACGGATGCTTTAACATAATAAGGAATAAAATTAAAAAGCCTAAAATATGCATGTTTTTATTTACTGCCACAATGTTCCAGAGATGAGGTTAGTTCCAGTATGTACCACGAGACATTTGTAACCGCTTCCATTAAAATGAAAGTAACAAATATGGAAGGGGTTTTAACAATGGAACTAATGTTCAAACAATTGATGTTGAATTTATCTGAAGAACCTTGTGAAGAAAATACCCCAAAAGAAGATAGAGATGAGAATAACGATATCCCTGAATATGACTATAATAAAAGATTGTGGTTTTAATAGGACATAAACAACGCCCGGTTAAGGTATATCCGGGCGTTATATTTTTATCGCCAGTCGCGAAAAGGTTGTTGTTTCTTGAACCGCTTTTATAATATTCTATATAGGGATCGAATAGACCATTGAGATTTGTTTTAAAACACACGGTTCGGGAGGATATCAATGAAAAATTATTTAATTTTATTTGGAGCTGTTATTGTATTAAGCTTTACGTACAGCTTCTTTTTAATTAATCAGTTTGTTTATTTTTTAAGTATGACTGTGGTTCTAATC
>CAYNUT010000081.1:0-17178 GCA_964400595.1 uncultured Neobacillus sp.
CCCATGAGTTAAAAACGCCCGTTACCTCTATTAAAGGATTTGCGGAGACCCTTATGGACGGGGCAATGCACAATAAGGAAACCCTTGAAGCCTTCCTTTCAATTATTTTAAAAGAAAGCGACCGGCTGCAAACCCTCATTCAGGACCTTCTGGAGCTTTCAAAAATAGAACAGGTAGGATTTAAACTGGCGATTCGGGATGCAGATTTATACTCACTGCTTGAAGAAGTTATCACGCTGTTATCTACAAAAGCTTTGGCAAAAAATATTCAACTCGATTTTTTTTGCAAGCAGAAGCAGGTGTTTATAAAAGGCGATGCTGACCGTTTAAAGCAGGTGTTTATTAATTTAATTGGCAATGCCATAGCCTACACGCCCACAGATGGGAATGTATCCATAATTTTATTGGAATATGATGATCACGTGAGAGTTCATGTGAAAGACTCTGGTGTTGGAATTAATAAAGAAGAAATTCCCCGTATTTTTGAACGATTTTACCGCGTAGACCGGGCAAGAAGCCGGAATTCGGGCGGGACAGGCCTCGGTTTAGCGATTGTGAAACATTTAGTGGAAGCCCACCATGGAAATATTAGCGTCAAAAGCGAACCGGGCGAAGGCAGCGAATTTATCATTGAGCTGCATAAATATTTGAAGTGAAGGTGTTAATTTAATGGATAAAAAAAAGCTAGTCCTTATCGATGGAAACAGTATTGCTTACCGGGCGTTTTTTGCCCTGCCACTGCTTAATAACGATAAAGGAATTCATACAAATGCGGTCTATGGTTTTACGATGATGCTGATGAAAATTCTTGAAGAAGAAAAACCGACCCATATACTGGTAGCATTTGATGCCGGAAAAACTACATTCCGCCATACAACCTTTGAGGAGTATAAAGGCGGCCGACAAAAAACCCCGCCGGAATTGTCCGAGCAATTTCCGTTCATTCGCGAACTTCTGGATGCTTACGGGATATCCAGATATGAGCTGGAAAATTATGAAGCCGATGATATCATTGGCACTCTTTCATTAACAGCAGAAAAGGAAGGCTTTGAAGTAAAAGTAATTTCCGGGGACAAGGATTTAACACAGCTTTCCTCCCAAAATACAACCGTTGGCATTACCCGGAAAGGAATCACCGATATTGAAGAATATACACCTGAGCATGTGGCGGAAAAATACGGCCTTACGCCTGGACAAATAATTGACATGAAAGGGTTAATGGGGGATACCTCTGATAATATTCCCGGTGTTCCGGGTGTTGGAGAAAAGACAGCGATTAAGCTTCTCAAAGAGTTTTCAACCCTGGAAAAACTGCTTAACTCCATTAATCAGGTTACAGGCAATAAATTAAAGGAAAAGCTGGAGGAATTTAAAGACCAAGCGATTATGAGTAAAAAACTTGCCACAATCGAAAGAGAAGCGCCAGTGGAAGTAAATTTGGAGCAAATCTCTTATGAAGGCTTCATAAGAGAAAAATTATCTGCCCTATTTAAAGAGCTTGGCTTTCATTCATTACTAGATAAACTTGGCGAGGATTCTTCGGGTATAGAGGAAGTGGAACTCGAAGACATAGAATATCAAACGCCGGCCGAAATAACTGCTGAAATTTTTGCAGACAACAATTATTTTTATGTCGAAATGCTTGATGATAATTACCATTATGCCGATATTATCGGTTTTTCCATCGTCAATCAAAAAGGGCATTTCTATCTGCCGACCGATCAAGCATTAAAATCAGAAGCTTTTAAAAAATGGGCGGAGGATGGACAGAAGAAGAAAATTGTCTATGATGCTAAGCGCTCTGAGGTTGCCTTAAGAAGACACGGGATTCATTTAACGGGAGTCAATTTTGATATCTTAATGGCTTCCTATATTATTAACCCGTCGGAAACACTGGAAGATCTGGCGGCGATTGCAAAAAAGTATGATCTCCATAATATCCAATCAGATGAATCATTTTATGGAAAGGGAGCAAAACAAAGGGTTCCTGAAGCTGCCAAGCTTGCAGAGCATCTTGTTCGAAAAAGCCTCGCTATGTCCGATTTAAAGGACAAGCTCGAAGATGAATTGCGTATTAATGAGCAGTATGAATTATTTACCGAGCTCGAGATGCCTTTATCCTTTATCTTGGCCGATATGGAATCATGCGGTATTAGGGTAGAACGTGAACGTCTTCTGCAAATGGGGAAAGAATTGAATGAGAGACTTGTGGAAATTGAAGAGAAAATCTGTGAATTGGCAGGCGAAAAATTTAATATCAACTCGACCAAGCAGCTGGGCGTCATATTATTTGAAAAGCTCGGCCTGCAGACGATAAAGAAAACAAAGACTGGCTATTCCACTTCTGCGGATGTTTTAGAAAAATTAGCCGGTGACCACGAAATCATCGAACATATTCTTTTGTATAGGCAATTGGGCAAGCTGCAGTCCACTTATATTGAAGGGCTGCTAAAGGTAATTAATCCGCAAACGGAAAAGGTTCATACAAGATATCAGCAGACCTTAACGGCAACAGGGCGGTTAAGTTCAATTGATCCAAACCTGCAAAATATTCCGATCCGCCTTGAGGAAGGGCGGAAAATTCGCCAGGCCTTTGTCCCGTCAGAAAAGGGATGGGTCATTTTTGCGGCAGATTATTCGCAGATTGAGCTCCGGGTCCTTGCCGATATCGCAGGTGACGAAAAACTGATTCAAGCTTTTAAAGAAGACTTGGATATTCATACGAAAACAGCAATGGAAGTTTTCCATGTAGCGAAGGATGAAGTAACCTCTAATATGAGACGCCAGGCAAAGGCGGTTAACTTCGGGATTGTGTACGGCATCAGTGATTACGGTCTTTCACAATCTTTAGGGATTACAAGAAAAGAAGCTGGCCAGTTTATTGAGCGTTATCTTAACAGTTATCCGGGAGTGAAAGATTATATGGAGACAATCGTCCATATTGCAAGGCAAAAAGGCTATGTTTCCACTTTGCTTCATAGAAGACGATACATTCCGGAAATCACCAGCCGTAATTTTAATATCAGAAGCTTTGCGGAAAGGACGGCGATGAATACCCCGATTCAAGGAAGTGCCGCAGATATTATCAAAAAAGCAATGATTGACATGGCGGAAGCCTTAAAGGAAAAAGGTTTAAAAACACGGCTTTTACTTCAGGTGCACGATGAATTAATCTTTGAAGTTCCTGAAGAAGAAGTGGAAATTCTTAAGAATTTGGTTCCATTAGTGATGGAAAATGCCCTCGAATTAAAGGTGCCGTTAAAAGTGGACTATGCATATGGACCTACCTGGTACGACGCGAAATAAATGACAATAAAAGGGGGACTGCAGTTTTAATGATAATATTTGCGTCATAAAGTGAACATAGCAAAAATCCCTTTAAGACTGGATTAATAATCCGGTCTTTTTTAATGAAACTTCAATTAAGTCGCAATGATTAGATTTGATATGTAACGCTGAATAGGTAATTGCAAGGGCTAGATAACAGTTCCAAAAGTAGGTATTGACACAAAATTTTATAAGTATTATTATCTCAGATTCAAGATTTTTATTCCGAAATGTTTTTTGAACTGTAACAGTTGCAGAAATGGGATAAAAAGGCAAATCAATAATAAAAAAACTAATCGGAAATCTCCCGATTAGTTTTTTGTGGATAAAAATGCTAAAAAGACAATATTATATTGAATATATTAAAGGATAAAATTTATTTGAATAGGTAATTGTAATAGTGTCGAATATAAATCCTTTGAAAGGATGGTTTTTATGGAGAAAAAGCTGTTAAATTTACTTACTGCTTTATGTATTGTTTCGCTGCCATTTCTATTTAAAGGGGCAAAAATGAGAGAAAACCTCGTTATTTTTTTCTCTAAAGGAGTTCTTGCTACTCTTATCGATGCTTTTGTTGTGGGCACACAAAGAGTAGAATACCCAGTTCGCCCTTTGCCTAAAATTTTCAAAACTAATATTATCTATGACATATTGTTTTTCCCGATTTTAAGTGTCATTTGGGTAAAAATATCCTACTTTGATAATTTTGGAAAAATGCTATTGAAAAGTTTGATATTTAGTGTTCCCATGAGTATTGGTCAATGGTATTTTGAAAAGAATTCTAGATTATTTAAATGGAAAAAATGGACTCCATTTCACACTTTTGTAAGTGTAAATTTTACTTTGTTTTCAATTAGAGGGTTCGTGGGTCTCTTGAAAAAATTAGATCAATTTAAGAGTCATCAAAATATAACGCAATAATTAAGCAATAAATATTGCTTCTAAATCCAATTATAGCGGGAGACCATTCATAGATTAATAAAGAACAATAACATTTCATAAGGAGATCAATGCATATAATTTGTATAATAGAAGAAACTCGTTTAATAATGTAACCTTATTACCAATTTAGAAAGGAGGGCTTTTGATTGCCGGAGGGTCCTGAGGTACAACAAGTGTTAAATTCATTAAAAACAAAGGTTATTAATAAACAAATTCAAAAGGTTAATGTTTTTAAAAATAAAATAATGATTCCTTTAAAAAAAATGGGGAGACAAGATGTTGATTTGTTCGCGGAACGATTAGAAGGAGCAACGATTACAAATATTGAACGAAAGGGAAAGTATTTAATTTTTCATTGTATACAAAAAAATTCAACGACTGTATATATGGTATCCCATCTAGGTATGACGGGTGCCTTTTTTCATGTACCTACTATTGATGAAATACCCTTTATTTACAGGAAACATGTCCACGTCATCTTTAAATTAGATGATAATTCGTTACTTGCCTATTCCGATCAACGCCGATTTGGATGGGTTGGAGCTTTAAGCAAGGAGGAATATATGGAATATGAACCAGTTCAAAAAGTTGGCCCCGACCCATCTTCATCAGAAGCTCCACATGCCTTCCTTCTAATTATTAGAAGAAAGACATTTCAAAACAAACCAATAAAACAAGTGATAATGAAGCCTGAAGTGTTACAAGGCGTAGGAAATATCTATGCAGCGGAATGCCTTTTTAAAGCTAAAATACATCCATTAACATCTGTAGGGGAATTATCAGATGAGAAATTATTAGAGCTTTTGGGGCATATAAAGGAAATTTTTGAGTTAGCGATCGAAATGGGAGGTTCATCCATTAGAGATTATGTTAATGCTGAAGGAAAAAAGGGAACATTTCAAGAATTACATATGGTATATAACAAAGTATCCTGCCCTGAATGTGCATCTCCTTTGGAAAATGTTAAAATAGATAATCGTTCATCATTTTATTGTCCAAAATGTCAAAAAAGGTCTCGGGGTCATAAGCATGTCTAGCATCGGCTCCATGGGACTCGAGTCGTAAGCCGCCCCTGAACCAAGGCGAATCCGCTTTTCGAATCACATTGGATAGGCTCCTTCCATATACTATCGTAGTGATTTGGAGGAAGGAGTCCTAGACATCATGGTTCAGTTGTTCTCACTTCTCATTCTTGCCTTTGCCCTCAGTCTTGACAGCTTTAGCGTGGGATTTACTTATGGGTTGAGGAAAATGGTCATGCCGGTGAAGTCTGTTCTCATTATTGCCACTTGCTCGGCCGTCTCTTTGCTTATTTCCGTGTCAATCGGGCATGGTCTGGCAAGGATTTTGTCACCGGGTATCACAGCAAGCCTGGGCGGTTTCATTTTGATTGCTCTTGGAGTCTGGGTATTGTATCAATTTTTCCGGCCTGAAAAAGAAAAGGAAATAATAGAACATGAAAAAACAATTGTCAATTTTGAAATTAAATCCCTCGGTTTAGCAATTAATATTTTGAAAAAGCCGATGTCAGCCGACTTCGACCGTTCCGGCACGATTACGGGTATTGAGGCGTTAATGTTAGGGTTTGCCCTGTCATTAGATGCCTTCGGTGCAGGAATCGGGGCGGCAATGCTCGGTTTCTCCCCCTTTTATTTAGCTGCAGCTGTGGCCATTATGAGCTCACTTTTTGTGTTATTAGGAATTAAAATCGGAAGCTTTTTCCATCGTTTCGACTGGGTGCAGCGGTTAACTTTTTTACCGGGGATATTATTAATTATCATTGGGGTCTGGAAATTATAAGAATCAAGGAAGGATAATGGAATGTTACTAATCATCGGTTTAACAGGCGGAATTGCCAGTGGAAAAAGTACGGTTTCAAATATGTTAAAAGAAATGGATATTACAGTAGTTGATGCAGATGTTGAAGCGCGCCTGGCCGTTTTGAAAGGGGAAGCCGCCTACGATAATATTATTGAGGTATTTGGAAGAGAGATTTTATTGGAAGATGGAGAAATCGACCGGTCAAAGCTCGGTTCCATCATCTTTCATCAGGAAGAAAAAAGGCAGCTTTTAAACAAAATTGTCCATCCAGAAGTCAGGAAAAGGATGCAGGTGCAAATTGAAGCAGCTGAACAAAACGGAGAAGAGGTGATTGTACTCGATATCCCGTTATTATTTGAAAGCAAACTGGCCCATATGGCTCACAAAACTCTCCTTGTATATGTAGACGAGGAAACGCAGTTAGAAAGGTTAATGAAAAGAAACAATTTATCCACGGAAGAGGCTGCTGCGAGAATTCGATCTCAAATGCCTTTGGCTGCGAAAGTTAAAATAGCCGATGCAGTTATTAATAATAATGGCGGGGTTGAAGATACCAATAAGCAGCTGATCAAGGTTTTAGCCAATTGGGGTATCAACAAGCAGAATAAACAACAGTGAAGAGGGGACGCCGCCTCTTTTTTTTTGTATTTCACTTTGACAATTGTCCAGTTCCAGCTCCCTGCGATTAGTGTACTTCGCTAAACGGTTACTTCCGTTTTTTTGTTTATCAGAATTATTAAACATTAAGAAAATCCGCTTTTTATTTATCGCAATTAATATCAAATATGTTATACTAATACCGACGATACGAACTAAAAAGTATAACATTAATACGGAAGGGGCCGTAAAATGAAGGCGAGAATTGCAATTAACGGGTTTGGGAGAATTGGCAGGATGGTTTTCCGAAAAGCGATCCTTGAAAAGAGGCTGGAGATTGTAGCAATCAACGCTAGTTATCCGGCAGAAACGTTAGCTCATTTACTTAAATATGATACAAACCATGGTCCATTTCAGGGGGAAGTCATTCCTTTAGATAATGAATTAGTTGTGAATGGCAAGAGAATCAAACTTTTAAGCAGCCGGAATCCTGAGGAACTGCCATGGCGGGAGCTTGGGGTTGATATTGTTATTGAAGCCACTGGAAAGTTTAATACTCGTGAAAAAGCAGCACTTCATCTAAATGCAGGAGCGAAAAAGGTCATCTTAACTGCCCCTGGTAAAAATGAAGATGTCACCATCGTTATGGGGGTTAACGATGAAATGCTTGATATTAAGCAGCATGATATTATTTCTAATGCATCTTGTACCACAAACTGCCTCGCACCTGTGGCAAAAGTTTTGGATGAAAAATTCGGAATTGAAAGCGGTTTAATGACGACCATTCATGCCTATACAAACGATCAAAAAAATATTGATAACCCGCATAAGGATTTACGAAGAGCACGCGCCTGCGGACAATCCATTATTCCTACCTCAACAGGAGCGGCAAAAGCATTATCATTAGTGCTGCCGCAATTGAAGGGCAAAATCCATGGAATGGCCTTAAGGGTACCGACACCGAACGTTTCGCTCGTTGATTTAGTCGTTGATTTAAAGACGGATGTTACTATTGACGATGTTAATCAGGCCTTTAGCGAGGCGGCGAAAGGTCCATTAAAAGGAATCCTGGATTTAACGATGGAACCTTTAGTGTCGGTCGATTTTAATACGAATGAACATTCCGCGATTATTGATGGTCTGTCCACTATGGTAATGGGAACAAGAAAGGTAAAGGTTCTTGCTTGGTATGACAATGAATGGGGGTATTCCTCCCGTGTAGTGGATTTAAGCCTGTATGTGGCAGAGGAAATCGCAAAAATGTCCCAAGTGAAGGTTGGATAAAAAAATGCTGTCGTGTGACGGCATTTTTTTGTTGCATTTGAACTAATCTTGAATATATTAGCGTGATGACTAAAATGCATATCTACAGTTTAATAAAAAAAAATAACTTCATATATTGCAAAAAAAATATAAATTAAGTATACTAGTCATCGTGAACTTCTTAAAATTAGGTAGCGGTTAATTACTTAAAGGGTTAGGACCTCTTTGGACTAACTTTCCCCCGTGGTCATTATCTGATACCGTCAATAACAGGGTTTTAAGAAGGATCTCAAAATGTTTTGAGGGGGAATTGAATATGGAAACTTTGGGACGTCATGTCATCTCAGAATTATGGGGATGCGACTTTGAAAAATTGAATGATATGGATTTTATTGAACAAACTTTCGTTGAAGCGGCACTGAAGTCAGGTGCTGAAATTCGTGAGGTAGCCTTTCATAAATTTGCTCCGCAGGGCGTGAGCGGTGTTGTCATTATTTCTGAATCCCACCTTACGATTCACAGCTTCCCAGAGCACGGATATGCCAGCATTGATGTCTATACATGCGGTGATTTAAATCCGAATATTGCGGCTGATTATATTGCGGAAGCCTTAAATGCTGAGACACGTGAAAACATTGAAATTCCACGCGGCATGGGCCCTGTACAAGTAAAACAGGCAAAAGCTCTTTAATACTTAATTGAAAAACGACAACGTAAGAGGTGTATTAAGATACACCTCTTTTTATATTTTCCCATGGTCTGATATAAACTAAAGGAAATACTTTAACAAATTGGAGGGATAAGGATGGCATTATTTGGTCGTTTTAAAAAAGAAATTGAAACGTCGGACAAGCATTCAGATAATACTTTAAAAACCCATTATTATAAAGCAAATTTCAATCAGTTATTCCAATCAGTGGAGAAAATGTTTAGAGAAGATGCAGATTGCCGAATAACAACCGTATCAAAAGAACACGGAGAGATTGCTGTCGAAGTAAGTAATCCATTTCCATGCTTTTTAATTATTACCATTGTTTCGGTGAAACCAATGGAAGCAGCAGTTGATTTTACTATATCTTCCGAGAAATTTTCACTGTTTGGAATTTATCCAGGCTTAAAAAAGCGGATTAACTCTTATTACGGAAAATTAAATCAAATACATACACAAATAATAACTAGATAAAACAATCTTGTGTAAAGGTATTCTTTTTTATAAGATAAGAGTAAGAAGACAATGGAACTTGTTCGGGATTTATAGATTTGGAGTTGATTATTCATGAAATGCCCTTCATGTCAACATTATGGTACACGTGTGCTTGATTCCCGGCCGGTAGATGAAGGACGAGCCACTAGAAGACGGCGCGAATGCGAAGAATGCGGATACCGCTTTACGACCTTCGAAAAGATAGAGGAGATACCCTTAATCGTCGTAAAGAAAGAGGGGACGCGGGAAGAATTCAGCCGTGATAAAATATTGCGCGGTCTAATTAAGGCGTGTGAAAAACGGCCAGTTGCGTTAAAGGAATTAGAAGATATCACGCATGGGGTGGAAAAGGCCCTGCGCAGTCAGGGTATTTCAGAAATTAAAAGTGAATCCATAGGCGAAATGGTGATGGACCGATTGGCGCATGTTGATGAAGTTGCCTATGTCCGGTTTGCTTCTGTTTACCGGCAGTTTAAAGATATTAATGTTTTTATTGAAGAACTAAAGGAATTAATTAAAAAGGAAAAAGCCTAAGGGAGCTAAAGAGTCTGGTCTTGGCTCCTTTTGCACTGAAAATCCCTCGGAAAGGTTTGAATGATATGGCGCAGCATTGGCAGGAGATTCTTCCAATCGATCGTTATACTGTCACAGCAAATGGTTTGCTCCACGAATATGACCGAAAAGTGCTGACGTTTTTATATCAGCCGTTGATTGGTTCATCCTGCTTTAGTTTGTATATGACACTCTGGGCAGAACTGGAGGAAAACAGACTATGGTCCGAATCTTCCACGCATCATTTGTTAATGAACCTGTCAGGAATGAATTTAAAAGAAATTTATGAGGTTCGGCTAAAGCTTGAGGGCATCGGCCTTTTAAAGACTTTCGTGAAAACAATTGACGGGGGTAGATCATTTATATATGAATTGCACCCTCCGCTAAATCCGGAGCAATTCTTTTTGGACGGGATGCTAAATATTTATCTTTACAGAAAAATTGGCAAAAATCATTTTGCCAGGCTGAAACGCTTTTTTTCAGACCAGCAGTTTCCAAAGGAAAAAGAGTATCAAGAGGTAACGAGAGCATTTCAGGATGTGTTTACCTCCGCCACTCCAGGGAGCCTTCAATATTTGCAGGATGTCTCGGAAGAACTGGAGTTAGAGGAGAATCACCAATTTATTGGCCGCAATGAAACAAATCCAATCCAAATTGATGGGAACACTTTTGATTTTGATTTGTTAGCTGCAGGCTTAAATGAATCGCTTGTTCCGAAAAAAGCCCTGACATCAAAGATTAAAAATGTAATTAGCAATCTTGCATTTCTTTATAATATTAACCCAATCGAAATGAAAAATTTCATCCTAGGGGCCATTGATCCTAATGATGAAATTGATATTGACGATTTGCGAAAAGGCGCACGCGATTGGTATCAATTTGTCAATTACGATCAGCTTCCAAGCCTGGTTTACAGAACCCAGCCTGCAACCTATCAAGTTCAATTAACAGAACCGAAAACAATTGAGGAAGAATTAATTCGATCCTACGAAACGAATTCCCCTATCGTTATTTTTAAGGAGCTTTCAGGAGGAGTAGAACCGACAGAAGCCCAGTTAAAAGTTTTGGAAGAGGTTATGATTAAATATAAACTTCCCCCTGGTGTTATCAATGTTTTAATTGATGTTACGTTTAAGAAAACAAACATGAAATTTCCAAAATCATATGTCGAGACAATTGCCAGTCAATGGGCAAAACTTCAGATAAAAACAGTAAAAGAAGCGATGGAATTAGCTAAGGAAGAGGACCGCAAAGGCAAGGAAAGCAAAAAGTCTGGCAGGGGAGCGAATAAAAAGCTGATTCGGACAGAGGTGCTGCCTGACTGGTTTGAGGAAAGTGCTGATGTTGAAGCTAAAGGAAATAATCAAGTAAACTCCAAAGAGGATGAAGCCAAAAAACGGGCTATTGAAGAAAAATTGAAGGCATTCAGGAAGTAGGGAGTGACCAATATGGAAAAAATCAATAAAACATTACAAAGGCTTGCTTCAAATCAAAATTTCCAAAAACGCTTTGAAGAACAACGCCAGGTAGTCCTCCAAAATCCGGATGTCAGGGCCTTTTTAATGGAGCATCAGAATGAAATCACTCATGACATGATCAATAAAGGCATGATTAAATTGTTTGAATTTATGAATCAAAGCAAAGAATGCAATAATTGTTCAAGCCTTGAGTACTGTGTCAATATGATGAAGGGCTATCAACCGGAATTAGCAATTTCACGTGGTTCCATTGACCTTGTTTATAAACGCTGCCCGAGAAAAATAATGGATGATGAAAAAAGAAAAAATGAAAAGCTGATCAGAAGTCTTTATGTGCCTAAAGATATTTTAGAAGCATCTTTCGAGCGTTTTGAAGGTGACTCAGGCAGATTAGATTCTGTAGATAAGGCTGCTACTTTTTTGATGAATTACGAACTCAGCAAAAAGCAAAAAGGATTATATTTTTACGGGAAATTTGGCGTAGGAAAGTCTTATTTGCTGGGAGCAATAGCCAATGAACTGGCAAAAAAACAAATTTCCTCCATGATTGTTTACGTTCCTGAATTACTGAGGGAATTAAAAAGTTCTATCGCCGATTCTACCTTAAATGAAAAAATTGAAGCCTTAAAGAAAGAACCGATTTTAATGCTTGATGATATTGGTGCGGAGGCTGTTTCAAGCTGGACCAGGGATGAAGTGCTTGGACCAATTCTGCAATACCGGATGCTCGAAAGCCTGCCGACGTTTTTCACCTCGAATTTTGATCTTTCAGGTCTTGAGCATCATTTAACCTACAGCCAGCGCGGCGAAGAAGAGAAAATGAAAGCGCGCCGAATCATGGAAAGAATCCGGGCATTAAGCGAGCCCGTGCTGGTGGATGGTCCAAACCGAAGATAAATCAGAGGTCAAAAGGATTACTCAGATATTTGGGTAATCTTTTTTTGTGGAATTTTCAATGCATCTTTCTGCCAACTTCTATTTTGGCCAGGTTCCCCATATATATTAAAACAGAGATTTAACGAAATGTGGAGGCGACTGCCCTGGGACGCAGACGTAAGACGAACACTGCAAGAAGGCGCTTTTTGCCTTCTTCAGTGGGCGGCTTACGACTTCAGTCCCAAGGAGCCGCAACTAGACAAGCTTTTAAAGGGGGGATTTGGTTGGCGGAAATCATCTTCCAAAGTAAGCTGGATGCAATAAGGTTTCATCATTATTTGCAAAAATGCTTAAATATGAATGGGGATTTTGAACATATTCTTCTTATTGAAGATCGACATATAGTAAAAATTATGGATGACCGATTGGCGGTTGACTTTTTGGGTAAAGTAAAGAATGCTTTTTTTGAGTTTATCACACAGGTTAAGCTTGATGATTGGTTTAGAGGTATTTTACAGAATCGCTTTTTTTATGAGGATGCAGATGAACAGCAGCAAATATTGGAGATTTTGCATTCTGTTCTAGCTGGTCAAAGGGAGGACCTGTCCGTTTTCTTAAAGAAGACAAATGAAGAGCCGGCCATTCGCGATGCCATCAATCATATTTTTCAGAAGAATGTTTCGTTTTCTTTTGATTCTTTTTTGAAATTCCGGCTGCGCCCCTATTTGCAGCTGCTCGAAAGCTATGTGGAAATCTCAATTGATGAATATAGGATGGAGCAGGAGTATCAAATGTTTGTCCATATGCTCAGGGTTTTTTTGGCGGATCGCGAGCCGAAAATGGATGTGCTTCATATTCTCTTTGATGATGAAATTACTTTTTTCGATAGGCATTTTTCAGAAATTAAAAGGGGCGAATTAACGAGAATGATTGATCGGAAATTGCTTGTCAATCATCCGATTTATGTTGATTCCGTTTCCATTGCCCCGCTTTTATCGATTGCCCCGAATACGATTTTTATTTATACGAAAAACCCTGATGAACCGCTTGTCAGAACAATAAAAAATATTTTTGAAGAACGGGTGGCCATTAAATCGCATAGGTCACTACTTCAGATTAAAAAGCATATAAAGGAACAAATTTCTTCAGAATATCAAGGATAAGTAAAAAGGAAAATAAGAATATTTCGATTTATAGTTTTATGTACCTTGATTTTTCATAATGAAATCATTATAATAACCTACATAATAAAATTTACAGCAAAAGTAACGATAAGGATAACAGTATTTTTTTACGGTTTATAGAGAGGGAGGCCAAGGCTGAAAGTCTCCTAACACGAGAAAGGTACTTACCACCTTTAAACTTCAGCAGTGAACGCTTCCATTTATGAGGCAACTAATCGCTGACGGCAATCGGCCGTTACCCCGACCAAAGTCATTTTCCAGCATGTCTAGAAAATGTAAAATTGGGTGGAACCACGTGTTATCAAACTCGTCCCTAATCTTTTAGGGACGGGTTTTTTATTTTTTTACGCAGTTAATTATGAAGGAGGAATAAGTATGTCAAACGTTGTAAAGATATCTTTTCCTGATGGGGCAGTAAAGGAGTTCCCGCGGGGAACAACAACGGAAGATATTGCCGCTTCCATCAGTCCGGGCCTTAAGAAAAAGGCAATCGCGGGTAAGTGGAACGGACAAATGGTGGATCTTCGCCGTCCCATCTTAGAGGATGGTTCAATAGAAATTGTTACACCTGACTCCGCCGATGCTTTGGAGGTATTACGCCACAGCACGGCACACCTAATGGCTCAGGCCGTGAAAAGACTGTATCCGAATGTCAATCTTGGGGTAGGACCGGTCATCGAAGGCGGCTTCTATTATGACATGGATCTTGAAGATTCTATAACACCTGAGGATCTTCCAAAAATCGAAAAAGAAATGGCGAAAATCGTCAATGAAAACCTGGAAATTGTCCGTAAAGAAGTCAGCCGTGCGGATGCGGTTCAGCTTTTTAAAGAAGCGGGTGACCCGTACAAGCTTGAACTGATTGAAGCGATTCCGGACGGGGAAACAGTGACCATTTACGAGCAGGGTGAATTTTTCGATCTTTGCCGCGGTGTTCATGTTCCTTCCACCGGCAAAATTAAAGAGTTTAAATTATTAAGCATTGCCGGTGCGTACTGGCGCGGCGACAGCAATAATAAAATGCTGCAGCGTGTTTATGGAACGGCATTTTTCAAAAAAGAAGATTTGGCCGAGCATCTCCGTTTGCTTGAAGAGGCAAAAGAACGCGATCACCGTAAGCTTGGGAAAGAGTTAAGCCTGTTTACTAACTCTCAATTAATTGGGCAGGGGCTGCCGCTTTGGCTGCCGAAGGGGGCAACCATCCGCCGTATCGTCGAGCGTTATATTGTCGACAAGGAAATCAGCTTAGGCTATGACCATGTGTATACGCCGATTATGGGAAGTGTCGATCTTTATAAAACTTCCGGGCACTGGGACCATTACCAAGAGGACATGTTCCCGGTTATGGATATGGATAATGAACAATTGGTCCTGCGCCCAATGAACTGTCCGCACCATATGATGGTGTACAAAAATGCGATTCACAGTTACCGTGAACTGCCGATCCGCATCGCAGAACTTGGAACCATGCATCGCTATGAAATGTCCGGTGCCCTTTCGGGATTACAGCGCGTTCGCGGTATGACCCTGAACGATTCCCATATTTTTGTCCGTCCGGATCAAATCAAGGATGAATTCCAGCGTGTCGTTCAGTTGGTTATGGATGTGTATAAGGACTTTAATATTAAAGATTATTCCTTCCGTTTATCCTATCGCGATCCAGAGGACAAAGAGAAATATTTTGATGATGATGCCATGTGGGAAAAAGCACAAAGCATGTTGAAAGAAGCGATGGATGAGCTTGGTCTGGTGTACTTTGAAGCCGAGGGGGAAGCAGCCTTCTACGGCCCTAAACTGGATGTTCAGGTGAGAACAGCATTAGGAAAAGATGAGACTCTCTCAACCGTTCAGCTCGACTTCTTACTTCCGGAACGTTTCGACTTAACCTATGTCGGTGAAGACGGCAAGCAGCATCGCCCAGTTGTTATCCACCGCGGCGTCGTGTCGACAATGGAACGTTTTGTTGCCTACCTGATTGAAGAATATAAAGGAGCGTTCCCAACATGGCTCGCACCAGTTCAAGTACAGGTCATTCCGGTTTCACCTGACGCGCACTATGACTATGCGAGAAAAGTGCAGGAGCAGCTTAAAGCAGCTGGCATCCGCGTTGAACTTGATGGCCGCGATGAAAAAATCGGCTACAAAATCCGCGAAGCACAAATGCAAAAAATCCCGTATATGCTTGTTGTCGGCGATAAGGAAGTGGAGGATAATGCCGTTAACGTCCGTAAATACGGCGAACAAAAATCTGAAACAATTGCCTTTGCAGACTATCTTGCGGCACTAAAAGCAGAAGTTCAATTTAGCTGATGGGAATAAAAGGGAAGGTGACTTCCCTTATTATTTTTTAAATTACTATTGAATAATCTTTTGTTTCTTGTTAAAATAAATTTCGTTGTTATAAAAAATAGCCATTTGACATGATATCTTTGCTTATGGTATAGTTACTAAGGTGAAAAATTGAATACTTAGTTTAGGGAAAAGAAGAAGCACCCGCTTCTCACCTGATTGGACGCATTCGTGCAGTTAGCAGGTTTTACGTGATTTTAGTTTATTACTTATGTTTCGTAAAGTGTGGGTGTGTTCATCCACACTTTTTTGTTTGTGAAATTATAAAAAGCTTATTGAACCTGTCGATTTCAACAGCGTGTCATTGAAAAGGGAAAGCTCTTCTAAACTTCTTGACCCGGACGTTGTATTCGTGAATAATCTTTGGAGGTGGCTAATTATTAGCAAAGACATGTTGTTAAATGAGGGCATTCGTGCTCGTGAGGTTCGTTTAATTGATCAAAACGGTGAACAATTAGGAATTAAATCGAAAAACGAAGCACTGGAAATTGCCGGACGAGTGAATCTTGATTTGGTGCTTGTTGCGCCAAACGCAAAGCCTCCGGTAGCTCGGATTATGGACTATGGCAAGTTTAAATTCGAGCAGCAAAAGAAAGAAAAAGAAGCTCGCAAGAACCAAAAAATTATTACAACAAAAGAAGTTCGTCTCAGCCCAACAATTGATGAGCATGACTTTAATACAAAGCTTCGCAATGCAATTAAGTTTTTGGAAAAAGGCGACAAGGTAAAAGCCTCCATCCGTTTCAAGGGCCGGGCGATTACCCATAAAGAAATCGGTCAGCGTGTGCTAGACCGTTTTGCTGAAGCCTGCAAGGAAGTTGCGACTGTTGAGTCACATCCTAAAATGGATGGCCGGAGCATGTTCCTGGTTTTAGCACCAAAAAACGATAAGTAATAAGGAGGATATCCCAATGCCAAAAATGAAAACTCACCGCGGCGCTGCAAAGCGTTTTAAGAAAACAGGATCTGGTCAATTAAAGCGTGACCACGCTTATACAAGCCACTTATTTGCTAACAAATCAACAAAAGCAAAGCGCAAGCTTCGCAAATCATCTTTAGTTTCAAAAGGTGATTTCAAACGCATTCGTCAATTATTAACTTACGTTAAGTAATCTTAGGACAGATTGATTTATCATAGGAGGGAAATTACATGCCACGTGTAAAAGGCGGTACAGTTACGCGCAGACGTCGTAAAAAAGTTCTTAAATTAGCTAAAGGTTATTACGGTTCAAAACATACATTATACAAAGTTGCTAACCAGCAGGTTATGAAATCATTACAATATGCATTCCGTGACCGTCGCCAGAAAAAGCGCGACTTCCGTAAGCTTTGGATCACTCGTATCAATGCTGCAGCACGCATCAACGGTCTTTCTTATAGCCGTTTAATGCATGGCCTTAAGCTTGCAGGTATCGAAGTAAACCGCAAAATGCTTGCTGACTTAGCAATTAGCGATGCAAACGCATTTGCTGAACTTGCAAACGCAGCGAAAGCTCAATTAAACAAATAATTTTTATAAAAGCCATTCTCGTATGAGGATGGCTTTTTCTATAAGGGGAATAACGGAATGTTAATAGCAGCATAT
>CAYNUT010000082.1:0-16978 GCA_964400595.1 uncultured Neobacillus sp.
TCGTAATTAAGCCTGATCTTGACTCCCAAATCTCATCCTTCCTCGATATTTCTGAAGGATCTTTTCCTTCCTCATAAATCAACGGACGAACGCCTGCCCAGCTGGATTCGATATCCTCCTCGGAAATTTTTACTTCCGGAAACATATAATTTATTGCATTTATGATATAACTGCGGTCACTTACCGTCATGTTCGGATTTACTGCATCTTCATTATAAAAGGTATCTGTAGTCCCAACATAGGCCTTTCCATCCCTTGGAATCGCAAAGACCATTCGGCCGTCCGGTGTATCAAAATAAATGGCTTGTTTTAACGGAAAACTTGACTGGTCAATGACCAGATGGATACCTTTGGAAAGCTGCAATGCCTTTCCATTTTTAGAGTGGTCCATTTCACGAATCGAATCAACCCAAGGACCTGCAGCATTTACTATTTTTGTGGCGCGTATCTCATATTTCTCACCGGTCAGCTGATCTTGGACGGCAACACCGACAACTCTTTCGTTCGCATAGACAAGCTTAATTACCTTTGTATAATTGCACGCAATGGCCCCATTTTCAACTGCTTCTTTCATTACTTCAATAGTTAAACGGGCATCATCTGTGCGGTACTCAACATAATAACCTCCACCTTTTAAGCCTGCCTTTTTAACCAGCGGCTCTTTGGCTAACGTCTCTTCTGCAGTCAGCATAGTCCGTCTCTCAGATTTTTTAACCCCTGCTAAGAAATCATAAACCCTAAGACCAATGGATGTGCTGAATTTCCCAAAGGTTCCTCCTTTATGCATAGGAAGCAGCATCCATTCAGGCGTCGTTACGTGAGGACCGTTTTCATAGACGAGAGCTCTTTCTTTCCCAACCTCCGCTACCATTTTCACTTCTAATTGTTTTAAGTAACGGAGCCCGCCATGAACTAGTTTGGTTGACCTGCTCGATGTACCGGCAGCAAAATCCTGCATTTCAACCAGAGCGGTATTCATTCCTCGTGCCGATGCATCAAGGGCAATCCCTGCACCTGTAATTCCACCGCCAATTACTAAAACATCAAATTTCTCGCCTTTAAGTTTATTAACAATCTCATTTCGATTTAAATTAGAGAATTTCATCGTCTATACCTCCCGATAGGTGCGGTCATATTAATAAGTATGATTAATTTTTTGACTCCGTTAAACTTGCTGTTGATTTCCTCTCCAATCAATAATGTAAGCAAAATCAAAAATGTGCTTTAACATAGCCAATTTATTAAGAAGGGAAATAAAAAAAGACCACAAAATCCATTATCGAAAGTGATAATGTTTTTATGGTCTCTCCAATTTCTCCAGCCAAAAATATTAACTTGTCATAATTATAGGAAGAACTAAAAACGTTGTCAATATTTATTCAACGTAAAAATAGTGTTTGTGGTATTTACCTTAACTTTGGAATATGTCCCACAATTCCCGCTTGGATGTTGTAATCGCCTCTGCCCCGGCAGCTAAAGCCTGCGTCACTTCCTCATGGGTTCGAATTAACCCACCGGCAAAAATGGGGATTTTCACGCGTTCTTTCACTTCTGTAATCATCCATGGCATGGCACCTGGAAGAACTTCAATATAATCGGGTTTTGTTTTTTCAAGTAATTTATAACTTTTTTCAAGGGCATGGCTATCAATCAAGAAAACTCTTTGAACAGCAATAACCCCTTTTTGCTTGGCCTTTTGAATAACCCCTGCCTTCGTTGAGATTATTCCATATGGTTTGAATTCCTGGCAAATATATTCGGTTGCATACTCATCATTTTTAATTCCATGGATTAAATCAACATGATAAATCATTTTCTTTCCATGCTGTTTGGCCAATAAATTAATATTCTTAAATTGTGCAATATGCATGTCTAAAAAAACACCAATTTGATAGGAGCTTTTCAGGAATTGCTCGAATTCTTTTATGGTAGCTGAAGCTGGTAAAATTTTTTGGTCCATCATTCCGAACCCCTTTGATTCACTTTTTTCTATTTCACTATTTAGTGCCATTCTCTGATCCCCAATTTTAGCTTCTAGGTTCTTTTAAGTATTGGTACAATACATCTCCGCCACGCTGGCCAATTCCCCGAAAATGCTTAAAATCCTTTCTTTTTACTAGTATCCGGCGAAACTCCATAAAATCTTCATTCTTAATATAATACTCCGAAAGCTCCCCTGTCATAAGACGGTCCAAAACATCTATAATTGTTTCTTCTCTCATTTATCACATACCACCTTAACTAGTTAGAATAACAAGTACATAAACCTATTCTTTTATCCAATTTTCAACATATAATGATATTATAGCAAAAAGAATTAACGAAATTGTCAATTAAAAATCTTTACGAAATGGAAAAAGTAGTGCAAACTGTTACTTAAATGGATTTTATAGTTTTTTAAGGTAAAGGAGAGAGACGAAGTGAAAAAAGCAGAAGTAGGAGATATCATTGAATTTCGAGGCGGTTTGCAGGGGATTGTAGAGAAGGTAAATGAAAATTCTGTGATAGTCGACCTGACATATATGGATAATTATCGTGATTTAGAGCTAGATCAGCGCACTGTTGTCAATCATAAAAACTATAAAGTAATAAAAGAAAGCGCTTATTAGGAAATAGATTCATAGGAAAGGCAGTCACTGGACTGGCCTTTCCTTTTTTGGCTAATCGCCTATGACCGGCCCTTTCCTGTTTCCTTTGCAAGCTGCTTAAAGGATTTAACTTTCCCATGAGGGTTTTGGTCTTGTTTCCTTACCGTCCATTCCCGTTCGTGTTGACTCTCTGACTTGCTCAATTTCCTTCACTCCTTTCCTTAATATTTTTTTCTTTTTTTTATGTTCTAATCATAAGATTTGGATAAAATGTTTAATGGAATTCATTCCTGATATGGAAACATATTTAACCAAATTTTTTAAGGAGTTTAGCAAATGAAGAATCTATTTTCGGATACGCGCTTAATTGCAGGTATAATCATGGCCCATTCCCTGCTTTATTTTTCATTTCATGATAAATCAATCTTTTGGTATATTTTTTCTGGTTCAATCCTGGTGTTGATTTCTTTCTCCATGTTCCAGAAAGATGTTGATGATGAGTTATCGTTTAGCAGATATTTATTCCTTGGTATCCTATCAGGCCTTGCATTATACTTTGTTTTTTTGCTCGGCTATTCTCTTTTTGAATGGCTGAACATTCCATTTAAAGAAGGAATGAGCAGATTGTATAAATGGTTTGCACCATCCCTTTTTTGGCATTACCTGGCTTTAATTTTTATCGCTGCACCAGGGGAAGAATTTTTCTGGAGGGGTTTTATACAAAAAAGGCTGCTGGCCTATTTCCGGCCTGCTTTGAGTATTTTGACCGGCTCGTTCCTATACGCCTCGGTCCATATTTATTCAGGGTCTTTTTTATTGGTGTTTGCAGCTTTTGTCTCTGGGCTTGTCTGGGGTTTCCTTTATTATTGGAAAAAAAGCATGCCCTTCGTCATCGTTTCCCATATCATCTTTGATATCATGATTTTTATGATTTTACCATTTAAGTAATAAATCAGCCGTTTTAATGTGACGGCTGATTTTAATTATTTCCTTATACCGGAACTAAAAGGTTTCATCCATAATAAAATAAAAAAGGCCATGCATATATATCCGAACAGCGGATACAAATAGGATAAAAGTGTTCCATAATTGACCAAGCTAATCAGGTAGGAAACGGCAAATATTGTTGTTACCGACACCATTGTTGGAATGGGCGTATATTGCTTCAGCTGCCGGTCGAGCCCGAACACATTTCCAATCACGGAAGTGAAAATCTCCCCATAAATCACAAGAACAAAAATCCAATAAAAAAAGGGAGCCAGATTTTTCATAATAATCGCCATAGGAATTTCATACAATTCAAGGTTTGGGAGCATAATCAATGTAAAATGACTGGCAATAAGGATAAACATCAGTGCAAGCCCTCCAAGAATTCCGCCCCACTTAATCGTCCAATCATCCTTTATCTCCGTGGCAACAGGGACTAAAACTGCCTGGGCCAAGCCAAGATTTAATGCGGCATAGGTGAAGGGCGCGATGACACTTTTCCAGCCATCACTTGCATGTGGAATATGAAGAAACTGTTGTAAAAAATGCGGCATTTTCAGTGATAGAATCATCAGTATGAAGCTAAAACAGATCATTAACGGGACAACAAATGTATTGACGGCAAATAGTCCTTTCGTCCCGACGAGCATGACGATATAGGAAAGGAAAATCGTCAAAAAGACACCGATATTTTTCGGCAGCCCCAGCTGCTCCTCAAAAACCGCTCCTGCCCCTGCCAGCATGACAGCACTTACCCCAAGAAGCATGAAAAGCATAAAAATATTAATTATACTGCCTGCCCATTTACCAAACAGGTATTCATTAAATTCTTGATAGGATTTCGCTTCAATTTGCGCAGCCATTCTCATCATTTTCGAACCAATCATCACAAAGAGATAACCGCTCATTAGTATGCTGATAAAACCAAAGAAACCAAATCGTGAAAAAAATTCAACGATCTCTTTTCCGGTGGCAAAGCCTGCTCCGACAACAGTCCCAACATAGACTGCGGCAATTTGAAAAGCTTGGTTCCAATTCTTCCGCACACAACATCTCCTCCTTCTTATCAATATATGAAGGAAGGGACAAACAATGACGAGCATTTTCCATGACTTCCAGCAAGCATATTTTAAAAATTGTCGACCTAATGATTCATGAGCTGGAGGATAGGATTGCCGATTTTATCTTAGAACAACCAGATTTGAAAAAATTAGCCGCAATAGTAGAAAACGGCGAAATAAAGGTCTCAGCTGAAGCTGTTACAATCGTATAAAAAGCGAAGCCGCTCGGCTTCGCTTTTTATATTAAAGCTTCTTATCATCCACTGAATTTAACCAATTTTCAATTTCATTGACAACTGACTCAACACAGCCACTTTCAAATGGGGAAATTAAATTCGCTGCTTCAGCAAGTCTAGTGAACGACATGCTGCCGCCAAGCTTACAAAGTTTTACATAATCCTCCCAAGCGGCTTGTTGGTCTTCTCTTGAACGTTTCCAGAATTGGAAAGCACAAATTTGTGCAAGCGTGTAATCAATATAATAAAACGGTGAATTATAAATATGGCCTTGGCGCTGCCAAAAGCCGCCATTTTCTAAATATTCATTGCCATCATAATCTCGATGTGGCAGGTATTTCTTTTCAATTTCACGCCACTGAAGCCGCCGCTGGTCGGGTCTGGCTTGGGGATTTTCATAAACCCAATGCTGGAACTCATCCACAGATACCCCATAAGGAAGGAATAACAGGGCATCACTTAAATGAGAAAATTTATATTTATCCGTATCTTCCTTAAAGAAAAGTTCCATCCACGGCCAAGTGAAAAACTCCATGCTCATCGAATGGATTTCACATGCTTCATAGGTCGGCCAGTAGTATTCCGGAATCTCAAACTGGCGGCTCGAATAGACTTGAAAAGCATGGCCTGCTTCATGTGTTAACACATCAATATCCCCGGAAGTTCCATTAAAATTGGAAAAGATAAACGGCGATTTATAATTCTCAATGTAGGTGCAATAGCCGCCGCCTGCTTTTCCTTTCTTGGCAACAAGGTCCATCAGGTTGTTTTCCAGCATAAACCGGAAAAATTCGCCTGTCTCGGAAGAAAGCTCCTCATACATTTTCTGCCCGTTTTCCATAATCCATTCCGGACTCCCTTTGGGTACTGCATTTCCTGTTTGATAAATGAAGTTTTCATCATAATATGTTAATTGCTCAAGACCAAGACGCTCACGCTGGCGCTCTCTTAATTTGGTGGCAATCGGCACAATAAAGTCCTTCACCTGATGTCGGAAATTTGCCACCATTTCCGCATTGTAATCGGTCCTTGCCATCCGGTAGTAACCAAGTTCCACAAAGTTTTTAAACCCGAGGTTTTGGGCGATTTCGGTTCTGACTCTAACAAGCTCATCATAAATACGGTCCAAGTCTTCTTGATGTTCCGCAAAAAAGCTAAATTTTGCTTCACTTGCCCGTTTCCTCTCATCACGATCAGTGGATTGTGTAAATGGCTCAAGCTGAGCAAGTGTTCTTTCTTCCCCGTCAAACTCAATTTTTGCAGAGGCAATCAGCTTCGTATATTCGGTTGATAAACGATTTTCCTTTTGCAGCAATGGTACGATTTCCGGTTTAAAGGTTTTCAGCTGGCCTTCCGCAAGGGCAAAGACTTGCGGCCCCCACTTTTCCTCTAATTCAGCACGAAATTTTGAATCAACAAGGGCTTGATAAAATTTCGTCACGAGCCCTTCAAACTCAGGCTGAATCTCATCCATATAATCCTGCTCCGCTTTGTAAAACTCATCATTCGTATCAATAGAATGGCGGATATAACAAAGATTGAACATCGTACCGAGGTCATTTCTAAGCTGATTGATCTCATCGATTGCTTTACTTTGTTCTTCAACAGTTGCAGCATTCTGAAAGCGGGCAAGGGCAGCATCAAATTTTGTCTGTACTTCCTCCAAATTAGGCCTTGTGTAGATATAGTTTTCAAAACTCATTGGATTATCCCCTCTTTTTCCTATTGTTCCAGTTATAACACTTCGACACTATCCATTAATATTCCTTTAAATAAAAAAATACGGCCAATGGCCGTATTAAAATTTACCTGCAGGCAAACCTAATTTTTTCAACAAATCAATTGCTTCTGCCTTTTCTGGCTCTGTCAGACTGGACATTAGACTATGGATTTGCCGGGCATGTTCGGGAAAAATGTCCTGAATAAATTGTTTTCCGTCTTCTGTAATCTGTGCGTAGGTAACCCGCCTGTCTTTGGGACAGGCAATTCTTTTTAAAAGACCTTTTTGCTCAAGCTTATCGACTACATAGGTAATAGAACCGCTCGCGAGCAAAATTTTCCCGCCAATCTGCTGCATTGGCTGATCTCCTTTATGATAAAGCAGCTCTAAAACAGCAAATTCTGTCGGGTTTAATCCGCTTGCCTGAATGAATTTATTCACCTGCTCATTAATTGCTTTATATGCTCTTGAAAGAACAATAAACAGCTTTAATGATGTTGAGATTGAATCATTTTCCATATAAAACGCATCCTTTAAGATTTTTACATTATCTCGATTTCAAAATTTATTATAAAAAAATATTACCTTACTGTCAATTTACCTTAAAGTACTAAAAAACTACAATCCACTGTCAAACAAATGATATAATAGTTATGTTTTAGAAACAATTGGAAATTCCGAGGTACAAAAGATGAAAATACATAAAGGTAATTTTTTTATCTATCTAATAATTGTTGTGATTCCTGTTCTACTTTTAGGAATATATTATTTTAATGCTATATTAAAAGAAAATGAAGATGAAAGAAAAAAGGATGCCTTATGGGTCGCTTCTATTTATCAAAAGAACTGGGATCAGTTCATCACTGAAACGATGACATGTCTTAAAATCCTTTCTTTTTCAGCCAGTGAAAATCTTGACTCCCCCGAAAAAATGAAGCCGCTTTTAAATCAGGCAAATCAAAATGACCCTAGGTACGGAGGTCTTTATCTGCTTAATCAAAAGGGGAAAATATTAACGGGAACGGCCACACTGAGGAATGATACTGATTTTTCCAAACTGCCTTTTGTTCAAGATGTTATCAATACAAAAGATACCCTTATATCAAGTGAAGAAGAAATTCTTAAAAATAACCAGCAAATTATCGGCTTAGGGTCACCGGTTCTTGATGAAAACAATCATCTGCAATCCATTATTGTTGCAGACCTTAGAATTGATTATATGAGAAATCTAATGAAAGTTCTCACACCCCAAACAAAGCTTTGTGTTGTTAATGGTGAAGATCATATGATTTTATATTTGAATGTTGTCAGAAGTGACTTAAGGGATAACACCCAATGGGTCACATCGCCCATGGAACGCCTGCCTTGGAGCATTAAGGTGAAAATTCCGGAAAAAAATTGGCAAGAGATACTAAAATCCTTCGGAAAAACAATCCTGATTATCATTATTATCCAGCATGTTCTCTTCCTTCTAATTAAGTATATCTTATTATGGATGCAGTCTCGAAAAGAAAGACAGCAAAGTGAAGTCCAAAAACTCGAGTTGGTCGGCACAATGGCTGCCAGCACTGCTCATGAAATCCGCAACCCCTTAACTGGTGTAAAAGGACTCATTCAGCTCCTTGGTGAAAAATATACTGATCCAGAGGATAACTATTACTTTGAAGTGATCGATTCAGAGTTAACACGTATTAATGAAATCGTCAGTGAGTTATTAATCCTGGGCAAACCGACGACACAATTGACCAATCTTGTGAATATGACTGAAGTTCTAAATGGCATGAAGCCGCTGATTATTTCAGAGGGCAATTCTCATAATGCGGAGTGTGTCTGGCTGCTTCCGGTTGAACCATTAATGGTTCAATGTGCAAAGGATCAAATAAAACAAGTAATCTTAAATATTGCCAAAAATTCCTTTGAATCGCTTGAAAGACCCGGAACAATCAAAATTAAACTTTACACATTAATGGATGAGTGCCGGCTTGAAATAAGTGATAACGGCAAGGGGATTCCGGATGAGGAATTAGAAAAAATTTTCCTCCCTTTTTATACCTCAAAGGAGACCGGAACCGGCCTTGGACTTGTCATTTGCAAACGGATCATTTCCTCTTTTGGAGGAACGATACAAATCGAGAGCAAAGAAAGTCTTGGAACATTAGTGAAAATTTCACTGCCGCTTTCTAAAACAAAACGAGATCTTTAACAGGACTCGTTTTTATTTTTTATTTTGGCACTTACATTCAAATCACTATATGTATGTTATTTCACAAATGGAGGTAAAAAGAAGATGAAGCAGAAGGTAAATATTTTAGAGGTCTAGCTGATTTTCTCTAACAGCACAGAGGAGGATAACTTATCATTTTTGCCTGATGAAACTAATGAGGATGCAAGAATATTTGCTTGATCAATTAACTCCATATTTGATGAACAATAAAAAGGTTTTTTCCAATTAAAATCCCCTTCACAATCTGCAGGGTAGATGCTGACTTTCCAATGGTAATAAATCTTTGGCTGCTGGAGCTGTACCCCTTCTACGGCAATAAGCCAATATACGGCAGCTGAATCAGGACAGAAGGCAGAGGATTTTTTTAATGCAGCAAGATCCTTTATGCCGATAGGTATTAAGGCCTTTTGATAAAAATCATGATAATTTGGTGTTTTCATGTATTTCCCCTCCTATTAAGTTCTAACTATATTATATTAAAGTTTATAACATAATTTGTGTGATAAATGTTAAAATTTTTCAAAAAATAAAAATTTTTTAACCAACTGACAACATTCTATCTTCTCCAAACAATTTTGTATAATTGTGAGATCAGTCACTACATTAGATGAAGGTATCTTTTATACTTGAACCAAAAATAAATCAACTTGAGGTGAATGATCATGAGCGGTTTTGGCGGAATGCCAACAGGAGAACTATGCGAAGGGCTTAAACAGTTAAGGAGTGAGCACCCTCCACTAGTGGAACAATTAGAAAAATTGTACAGCTTAACGCAACAAATTGATCAAGAAATCGATTTGGAAAAAAATTTTGCTGAGTTGTTCACAAGGGTGAAAGAATTTAAGGCAGCTCTTGACCCCCACTCTGAAAGAGAAGAGGGTGTGCTATTCCCAATGATGGGTGTTTATATCGGCACCACTTCCGGACCGATTGCCGTGATGGAGTATGAGCATGACCAAGCTAAATCAAACATCCGGGTATTTTTAGAAAAAGCGGAAATGGGTCAGTCAACAGCAGAAGAACTGAAAAAGTCGGCTGAATTAATTGAAAATGCTTACTTTATCTTAACGGAACATTTCGCAAAAGAAGAAAACGTCCTTTTCCCCATGGCAGAAAGAATGCTCTCTTATGAAGATAAGGCAGAACTATATCGTAAAATTCAAGAAATCTAGTAAAGATAAGGATGGGCGAATGCCCATCCTTAGGCTGTTGAATAACTCTCGGCAGCCTCCTTATTTTATTCATTTAGGTATAAATATTATTGGTGTATAGGCTTTTAAACAGGTCTGTTGATTGGCGCTCCAGGACCTCCCCGCGGAAAGCGAGTGCCCGGAGCGGAAATCAACAGGCCCATTCGCAGGGACAATCAATAAATTTGGTATTTAGATTTTGACAGAAAAAAATTGCCGAGAAAAAACCCTTTCTCGACAATCTGAGGATGGGTAAATGCCCATCCTTATTTAAATTATTGCTTCTTTTTGAATAATCCTTCTTTTTAGGTCCCTCAATAACAAATTCAATCTTTCATCCCTGTCCTCAGGGGCGATCTTTTTATTTAATACCGAGAAGAGAGTTATGTCCCTGAGCTTCAAAAATAGCGGTAACTGCACCTGCCAATTCTCAGGCGGGGTGTTTGCTTCTTTGTAGCCTTTCATAAAATGGGACAAAAAGTTGTGGGCAAACTCAGCCTTTTCTTCCTCACTGGCACTTTGAAAGCCGTAAAAAAGGGAATAGTAGATCGGTATGGCGATATCAGAGGCAAACCAATGATAGCTGCTATCATCAAAATCAAACACATTGACTGACTTACCATCGTAGAAAAAGTTGCCGGAATGGATATCGGAATGGATCAATCCAAAATTTCCCTTGTTTTTCGGCAGAGCTTCTAGTTCCAGCAATAAATCCTTTGTATTTCGAACGATATCCTCTTCCTCGGGAAAATAGGCCTCCACATCAAGAAGTTCCTCTTCATGCCAGGCTGGGCGCGGACCAATTCCCTCTTTAGGCTGGTAATGCTTCGTTAAGGCATGCATTTGACCGATTGCCTTTCCCCAGTCAAAGAACAATTCTTCATTAAATTGTGGAGAATTGATTTTAACTGGAACACCTGCAGCCTTTGAAAACAGGCAGGCAAAAAAGAACGAACCATCTGCCGCTTCCGAATTTTCAGTAAATTGGCCCGCTGAAGATGGAAAGACTTCCGGACAATTCACTTTATTTTCATACAAGAAATTCATCCAGTCGAGTTCCGCTCTAATTTGATCTTCACTTCGATGGGAACAATGGGTTATTCGTAAAATGAATGGCTGGCCATTACGATAAGTCTCGAAAACATAGTTTTCAAAATCCCCTAGTTTTTTTACATTAGACTCTAATTGAAAGGCGGTTAAAAAATGCTGTAAAACTTCTTCGCTAAATAATACCTCAACTGATTTTTCCATATCATACTCCAATCCAATTTTTTCTTCATTTTGAGCTTTAACATAGCCTAATAAAAAAGTGCTGTCTGCCCCGAGGCAAACAACACATTTTTCAATTAAGCCAACCTGAAGACGATTCCGTGGCCGCCTTTTGGATATTCCCACTTAATGTTCTGGTATGGACAGCCGATACGGCAGCTTCCGCATTCGTGGCAGCCTTCGTAACCTACCTGCATGCGGGTTCCTTCCCACTTATAAACCTCGGCGGGGCAAAATACTGTACAAATTTTATCGGGACATTTTGTCATGCAAATATCATTATCAAGCACTGTCAAATGGGACTTTGTGTCACACTTAAACCTAAGAAGATACTGTTTTTCCTCGATATTTTTCGTTGACATTATTTCACCGCCTTCCAAGCACGATAAATATCCTGCAATACGCGAAGCGTTCCTCTTTCTGCTGTTACACTCTTCATTATTTGTTTTTGCTTTTCACGTTTTGGTGTTCCATCAACGGTGAAGAATTTGCTCATTGCCTTATTCATCATCGGTACATACTCATTAAAATATTGAGGATACTTCTCAAATGTATGAGCAGCATCTTTATATTTTTCCAAATCTTTAATAATGAAGCTTTCATAAAGCTTATCGCGATAAATATTTAAGCTGGACTCTGAATAGTCGCCGCGGTTCTTTGCTTCAAGGATTGACTCTGCGGCCAATAGCCCTGAATGCATCGCCATGTTCGAACCTTCACGATGGATGGCGTTGACAAGCTGGGCAGCATCCCCGACAACTATTACGCCATTTCCTGCCACCTTCGGAACGGATCGGTAGCCGCCCTCAGGAATTAAATGAGCGAGATACTCGGCAGACTCCCCGCCGGATATTAACGGTTTAACCATTGGGTGATTTTTTAAGTAATCCAGTAATTCATATGGCTTCAATTTCGCTTTAATCATACTAGAGAGGGTGGTACCTACCCCAATATTCAAACTTTCCTTATTGGTGTAGAGGAAGGCGGTTCCAAGGTTGCCTTTCGTCGAATCACCAAAAATTTCAATTGTACAGCCCTGGTTATCTTCTAGATTGAAGCGGTCATTAATCTTATCCTTCGGCAGATTAATAACCTCCATAACTGTTAAAGCCACTTCGTCAGGGCGGAATTCCTTATGGAAGCCCAGCTGTTTAGAAAGAAGGGAGTTAACGCCGTCTGCGAGGACGACCACATCCGCATAAACATCTCCATCAGGACGATCGGTGCGAACTCCGACTACTTTTCCATGCTCCACGATACACTCGGTTACAACCGTTTCATTAATGAGAAGAGCTCCGGCTTCTACCGCTTTCTGAGCAAACCATTGGTCAAACTGCGCTCTTAGAACAGTGAAGTTATTATAAGGTTCAATACCCCATTCAAGACCTTTATAGCCGAATTGTACCACTGACTCTTTATCCATCATCCAAAAACGCTGCTCAATAACAGGTCTTTCGAGCGGTGCTTCCTTCCAAAATTCCGGGATTAACTCTTCCATTTGCTTGCGGTACAATACGCCGCCCATTACGTTTTTAGCCCCAGGGTATTCTCCTCTTTCAATCAGCAAAACGTTCAGGCCGCTCTTTGCACAGGAATATGCACATGCAGTACCTGCAGGACCTGCCCCAACAACGATGACATCAAATTTTTCAGGCATAGCTAATTTCACCGCCCTTTTCGGTTCTGAGCTGCTTAAATTGCTCGATAATTTTCGGCACAATTTCCATTGCGTCTCCGACGATTCCATATGTGGCCACATCAAAAATTGGGGCATTTGGATCTTTATTGATAGCGATGATAAACTCGGAATTTTTCATGCCGACAACGTGCTGAATAGCTCCGGAAATACCAATGGCAAAATAAATTTTCGGTGTAACGGTTTCCCCGGTTTGACCAATTTGCTGTTCGTGGGGCAGCCATCCCGCTTCAACAACATCTCGTGTCCCGCCAACACTCGCACCAATCGTTTCAGCGAGTTCATGTATGAGCGAGAAATTTTGCAAATCTCCCATTCCTTTTCCGCCGCATACAATAACGTGTGCATCGGCCAAATTGGCATTTTTTGTTACATCATTCACAATTTCCAGCACTTTTGTACGCATATCTTCTTCCAGCAGTGAAACTTTCTCTTCAATGATTTTGCCCAATCTCCCGGCATCAGGTGCAAGTGCCTTCATCACCTTTGGCCTAACAGTTGCCATCTGCGGACGATGTTTTTTACACAGGATGGTTGCCATGATATTTCCGCCAAACGCAGGTCGACTTGCTTCTAGTAATCTATTAGATAAATCAACATCCAGCATCGTCGTATCTGCCGTTAGTCCTGTGTTCAAATCCGTAGCCACTGCACTTGCCAAATCTTTCCCATTAGGTGTTGCTCCGTAAAGAATAATTTCAGGCATGTATTTTTGAGCGAGCAGCATAACGCCACGCATATAGGATTCAGTCCGGTAATGTTTTAAAACAGGATGGTCGATGACATAAACTTCATCAGCACCATAGGAAATAACTTGATTTGCTAATGGCTTAATATCACTGCCCAATAAAAATCCTGCGAGTGGAACCTCCAATTTATTGGCAAGTTTTCTGCCAGCACCGAGTAATTCAAGTGAAACGCCTTCAATTTTCCCATCGTTTTGTTCGATGAAAACCCAGACTCCACGATAATCGTCTAGATTCATGTAAACCCCTCCCCCAGACAAAGAATTTAAACTTTGTTATTTAGATGATTGTAATGTGAACAGGTCTTTTTTCTCCATCAGAATATCCATGAGCGCTTTTACCTGCTCATCAGCGGAACCTTCAAGCTTCTTGCCGCCTTCTGGCCGTGGAGGTGTAAACATCTTACCTACAATGGTTGGTGAACCCTTTAATCCAAGCTGCATCCGGTCCACATTCTCGAGGTCGCTTACCGCCCAGATAATTGATTCATACCGTGCCGCTTTAATCATATTTGGCATAGGTGAATATTCAATCTCATTAATTTCCTTTTCAACTGTCAGCAGACACGGCAGCTCTGACTGAATTAATTCATAACCGCTTGTTAATTTGCGTTTAATCAGAACCGTATTTTCCTTTTCATTCACTTCTGTGACTTCAATGACATTTGTTACAGGAGGGATATCCATTCTTCTGGCAATACCTGGTCCAACTTGTCCCGTATCCCCGTCGATTGCATGCTTTCCACAGATAACCATATCCACCGGGAGATCCTTACTAATCCTTTCTAATGCCTTTGATAAAGCATAACTGGTTGCAAGTGTGTCTGCGCCGGCGAAGGCTCTGTCAGATATTAAATACCCTCTGTCTGCACCAATTTCGATACTCTTTTTTATGACAGCTGTTGCTTGCGGAGGACCCATGGACAAAACAGAAATGGTACCGCCGGTTTTCTCCCTGATTTTAACGGCTTCCTGGACCGCATGTGCATCGTATGGATTTAAAATTGCTGGTGCGCTGCGTCGGTCTAGTGTGTTGGTTTTTGGGTTAATTTTAATAATTTTTGTATCGGGTACTTGTTTGACACAAACTACAATGTGCATGTAGGACATTCCCTCCTCCATAAAATCTAATAATATTGAAAGCGTTTGCTTTCTATGGATATAAAAAATGCTTTTATTTACGATATATGAATCGCAACGAAAGCATATGACCCAACATGATTGTTTTCATTTATTCGTGATGGTTTTAATAAGGGCGGGAATAAAAGGAGTAATTCTTGATGTGTGATTTTTCTATAATATAGTACTAATTTAACTATATGAAATATTAAGATATAAACAATGATAAAAATCACAGTTCCTGTCTTAAATTGTAGAAAAAATTTCACTTTTCCCTGAAGTTGCGGGGAGGAGCCGATTTTGCAGGTTATCCATTCCATGTGATAACAGGTTATTAAACGGATTTAACCTCGGGTGGCCTTCTGTCTGGATGGTGGGCGGAAATGCAGACACAAGGCCTGAAATTTATCTTAAACTAATACCCTCGGCCAAACCATGATCATTTGGTTAAAAGCAAATTTGACTTCTTCAGCAGGCCTTGCTGTTTGTCCCATTAATTTATGGTACTCATTGATTGATTCGTCTAATTCCTGGCTGTATTGAATGGTTTCTTCACTTGTATAGCCGAGTGTATTAGCACAAATAATCATACGTTCTCTTTTCGCCTTTATTGCTTCAATCATTTCAGATTGTTCATTACTATTCTTGTACAATGATATCCCCTGCCTCTTACCAACTTACTATAAACTTCCAAAAATAGACTACTTGAAGAATTATGACAAGAATTTTGATAAAAGTAAATAGAATCGCAAAACTAGACAAAACCTTCTATTTCTTTCTCTTTTCGACAAAAATTATTGATTGATTTCTCGATATTTCGACAGTAATCTATTCTTCATTTAGAGATTTTTTTCTGCCTTATGGAAAACCTTTCATTTAGACAAACTAGGAAAAAAAAATAATATTTTTTCAAAATATTTTTAATTTATCGGAGACAGTTTAATGATTCCCATTGGAGAAATTGCTTCACATTCCCGTTAAGTAAATTTTTTCTTGAAATTTAGTGAGAAATGATATACCTTTTATAACAACTTATAATTCGAAAATTGTGAAATTTCCAATGGAGGTGAAGTTCGTGAAATTGAAAATCTCATGTATTCAAATGGAAATCGCCTTTGGCAATCCTGCTGAAAACTATAAACATGCCGAAAAGCTTATTGCAAATGCGGCTGTTAATCATCCCAATATCATCGTTCTTCCAGAGCTTTGGACTACAGGGTATGACTTAACCCGGCTGGATGGAATTGCTGATCAGGGAGCGCAACTGACAATTGAATTTTTACAAAAGGAAGCAAAGAAACATCAGATTCATTTTGTCGGCGGTTCCGCGGCTAACCGGAAAGAAAATGGAGTGGAAAACACACTCCTGATCATCAACAAACAGGGTAAGCTTATCCACCAATATAGCAAATTACATTTATTTAAACTTATGGATGAACACTTATTCTTGGAACCGGGTTATGAAAAAGGGTTGTTTGAGCTGGAAGACCTCAGTTTTGCAGGAGTCATCTGTTATGATATTCGGTTTCCGGAATGGATTCGCGCCCATACTTCAGAAGGGGCAGAAGCGTTATTTGTAGTGGCAGAGTGGCCGGCACCGCGCCTTTCACATTGGCGTTCTCTGCTGGTTGCCAGAGCGATTGAAAACCAATGCTTCGTTATCGCCTGTAACTGTTCAGGCCAAGACCCTAACAATCAGTTTGCAGGTCATTCACTAATCATTGACCCATGGGGGGAGATTATTGCAGAGGCTGGCAGCAGCCAAGAAATCCTGACTGCTGAGATTGACTTGGATTTGGTTAAAGAAATCCGCAAACAGATTCCTATTTTTGATGACAGAAAACCTGATTACTATATTTGATAAGCACTTGATGTGTATAAATCGGGAAAAAGTAATCCCTTCGCAGGATTGCTCAGATTGTCGAGAAAGGGTATTTTTCTCGGTTTTATTTTGTCTTAATCTAAAATCCCGATTTTTATAAATTGATTGTCACTGCTAACTGGCCTGTTGATTTCCGCTCCGGGCACTCGCTTTCCGCGGGGAGGCCCTGGAGCCTCCTCGGCGCTTTGGCGCCTGCGTGGTCTCCCGTGACCTCTCTATGAGGCCACTGAAAATCTTACGTTTTCTAGATTTGTAATTGGA
>CAYNUT010000083.1:0-16965 GCA_964400595.1 uncultured Neobacillus sp.
TTATGATGTTTATCGTAACGCAAACATTAATTTATTTCGTTTATAAAATAGATAAACATTGATCGGATGTGTTTAATCATGGAAGTTTTTTGGAGAGCAACATTAGCAGAACTTAAACAGGGGTATATTCAAGAGTCTGATTCCTATATATGTCTCTTATGCGGTGAGAAATTTGAAAAGGGAATTATTTATCCTCATGAGGGGATTCTTTACGAAGCGGAAAGATATATACGCATGCATATTGAAACTGTCCACCAATCGATATTTGAATACTTAATCGGACTTGATAAGAAACTAACAGGTCTTACCGACCATCAGAATCAGCTGCTTCGGCTTTTTTATCAGGGAAAAAGCGATAAAGATGTCCAAACAGAAATGGAGATTGGAAGCAGCTCTACCATTAGACACCATCGTTTTGTCTTAAAGGAGAAAGAACGGCAGGCCAAAATATTTTTGGCCATGATGGAATTATTAAAAGAAAAAGATCAGTATGCGCCAGCCTTTATCCCTCCGCATAAAACAGCCAAAATGGTTGACGAGAGATATGATATTACAGAAGAAGAACAGCAAGAAGTCATGAAGAAATTCTTCACTGAGAAACCGCACTGCTGCTTAAAAAAATTCCCCCAAAAGGAAAAGCAGCGCCTTATTGTTCTTCGGGAAATCGCAAAACAATTAGACAATGAACGGACATATACTGAAAAAGAAATAAATCAAATTTTGCAGGACATTTACCATGATTATGTCATGATCAGAAGATATTTAATCGAATACGGTTTTGTAGATCGGAAGCCCGATGGGAGCCATTACTGGCTGATGAAATAGGACGAAATAAAAAAACCACTTTTCCGGATCCGGAATAAGTGGTTTTGCCTTTTAATGTGATTTTTCATAATCCTTTTCGAGTACAAGCCGTAACATTTCAAACAACAAGAAATTGAAAAATATCCAGACACCACCATATACATATCCACCCACAATATCACTTGGTAATATATTTGTCGATGCAATATTTACAATCGCTAGACTCATTAATAAGGCTAATCCAATTAAAGGAACTAAAATTGTCAAATAATTCTTTTTCGAATGACGAACAAGTAAAAATATGCATGTTCCATAAATAGTGATTATAATAGTGGCATTTAAATCAGGAAAATTGGTGGAATGAAATTTCCCTACGAAACCAAAAGATTGGAGAAATAAAAAAGTCTCCCTGATGATTTCACGAAAAGGTATACCTCCAAATATTGAAACGACGAGTAAAAGATACTCTAACATCCTGTTTCTTTCCTTTGTCCAAATACGGATGATGGTCACCACTATAATGATTACAAGTGCAAACGGCTTCTGGAATACCAAAAACCCTTTCATCCAGTTCCTATATACAACAGAATGAACCATATACTCTGCTATTTTATTGAACTGAGTAAACTCGTTATATAAATAGTCCTGGGCTAGTCCCAACATTAGACTCACCAAACCGATTAAAGCCAAAGTAAGGAAAATAAGAAATATTTCGGTTGCTCTTATCGTTTTTAGTCGTACAATCAACCGTTTTATCAAATGAATAAAAAAGTCTTTAATTTGTTTTTTGTAAAACCGATAAGCGAAATAACCTGCCAGCAATACAGCCAAAACAATAAGAAAAAGAATTAAATATTTACTTGCTGCTTGATGGAAAGTCTCCCATTGAGGACCTAATACTTTTCCAAGGGTAATAAAACAAATTCCCCATAAAAAAGCACCTGTATAAGCAGGGATAATAAATTTTCGAAAAGGGATTCTTGAAATCCCTGAAACATAACCTGTGAAATGCCTCACGCCAGGGATAAAATAAGCAAATACTAATAATTTACTGCCTGATCGTTCAAACCATGCAGCTGTTTTTTTATATCTTTCGGGTCCAAGGTGGATATATTTCCCGTACCTTTCAATAAGTTTATACCCTCCAGCCTTACCAATCCAATAGGTTACAGTAATGCCAGCGCCTGCTGATAAAAACTCTGTAAAAAGTGCCAAAATGTAATTCATTTTTCCTTGATATACAAAGTACCCGGCGTAGCTCATTAAAAATTCTCCTGAGATAGGAAGTGCCATAAGCTCCAGAAAAATCCCTATGAATAATATCAGATAACTATGTTGTTCAAATAGAGTGATTAAATATGACATATAATTGCCCCCGATATTTCTAAAAAGAACTATAATGAACAACTCCACTATTAACAATGTAGCACGAATTATCATCTCATTTTCCATCTTAATGAATTCTTAATCTTGTTTTAAGAGAACAAAAAGGTTATTAGATAAAATAAAAAAGCTATTCCCTTTTCGAACAGGTTACTAGCTTTTTGGAAAATAAATTAAAGTTTTTTAACCCTAAATGGGCTTACCATTAAGAGAGCAAGGATTAAGGTAATCCATGCATTGCTATATGAAAACATACTCATACCAGCCAATGGCAGCCCGGCAGCTGGAATCGGTAATCCTTTAAAATACCCAATGGTTGGTTTAACACTAAATTTGGCTAACCTTAATGCCCCCATTGTTGGAAAAAGGATAAATGCCAAAGATGTTAAAATGGAGGGTGCTGCTATCGAATGAAATAGAAGGGCAGGAGCAACTCCGAAACTAACAATATCAGCCAGAGAATCCAATTCTACGCCAAACTCACTGTTCACTTTTAATTTTCTCGCAATCCTTCCATCAAGCAGATCTAAAACAGCCGAAAAGAAAATAAAAATGGAGGCTGTTTCCAAAAAGCCACTCATATTCAAGGTAATTGAAAAAACACCGCACAATAAATTTCCGATGGTAAACAAATTGGGTACAGCTTTTACTATCTGATTGAACAAGGTTGCTCCCCCTTTACAATAAAAACCCTCCTCATTTAAATAGCATTATCTATAGATTCTTCCGTTATTCTTATAAATTTCATGATATTAAAAACGATTAAGAATATAGCTTGGTTTTAACAAACCATGTTTTAGTAAGATTTATTGAAGGGATACCAAAGTCATTAATTTACCCCTTTTACCTTCAAGCGTTAGGGTTACTTTCTTTCCTTGATGATTAAATAGTTCATTTATCATATTGCCTGATGCTTTTGCCGCATATGTAGTACCATTAGACGTGATAAAACGAAAAGTTCCTTGAGGGTCCACCCCAGCCAATGTAGCTGTCATTTGAATTTGATTAAAAGTAGATTCAGTAGTGGAAGGAATCTTGAGGATTTGTCCAATTTTCATCTTTGATGAGTCAACTCCTGGATTTAGTTCTTGAATTAATGAAATAGAAATACCTAATGTTTTACTGATTTTTGTAAAAGTGTCGCCGGTCTTAATGACATATGTATTTGTATTTTTAAATGAATCATTATTTTTTTTTGTTGGTTCATATTTCGTTAAATAAGTTTCACTAACAAACGCTTCTTTACCATTGAATGTAATCTTGGCCCAACCATTAAATGTTGATGTCACAGACACACAATCGTTTAATTTTAAAGAGCCAATTATAGCACTACTTGTAGAAGCTGTTTCTCTAACTCTTAATGATGTTGCAGTTACATACATTGTTTTAGTGATTGGGCTGGTTGTTGGTTCTACTGGTTCTTTAAGTGTAAGATAATCAGCACTCACATAACAAAGTCTTCCTTTAATCAGAACCCCAGCCCATCCGTTTTCAACGTATACAACCTTAACAACATCACCTTTTTTATACTTTCCAATAATACTGCTTGTAGTGTTCGGCTGAGAACGAACATTAAGTATGGTGGCAGTAACAATTCTATCTTGAACTTTTGGTAATAGAATTTTCTTTCCTTCAATTGAAAACAGCCCATTTGCATCTAATATTTCTTGTGCTGTTACACCATGTTTCGCAGCGATTTCTTCAATTTTTTCACCACTCTTTACCTGATAGGTATATTCTTCAATACACGCTGCATTCGAAATACTTCCAGAAAACCCAAGAACAACAATAAAAATACCAGTCACTACTAATTTTTTTACTGGATTTTTTTGAATCCATTCGTGTACTTGTGAAACATATGAATTCCAATTTTCACTTATATCTTTTAGGAATCCTTTGACATCCAGCACATTACGAATATCGAAATAATTTACGCTTTTATAATATTCGCGTTTTTCCATCCTTGAAGTGAAAACAGGTATACTTTTAGGCTGCCTGCCTTTTCCGTGGGTTTCTTTCCTGGTTACCTTTAATTCACCATTAAAAAATATTTCTTTAGTCAAAATAACCTATTCTCCTATTCCTTCTTGAGTTTAAAGTAAATTGGTTTATCATCAATTCAATATATGATTCAGTGATTTATAAAATTTTTTGTCCATATTTGTCAAAAAAAGTCGAACTTAGATGATTATGGGCTAATTACCATATTCATAATGCAAATCCCCGTCTAAGAAAATAAATCCTCTATCACTATAAAAAACTCCCTTCCAATGATGAAGAGAGTTCCCTTGTTACCTTAGCTAGTTTATTTTTTTATGTTTAATGGATTCTTTATTTTCGCTGAATTCTCGAAATTTCAATAAAAAAAGTGAAGTGCCCGTTTTGATGATTCAACCCGATTCGCCCTCCATGCAGCTCGACGATGTTTTTGGCAATTGATAGCCCCATGCCAGCACCGGGCGAACCGTGATAGTCATTTCTTGACGGATCGGCCTTATAAAACCGTTCGAATAACAGCTTTTCCTGCTCTTCCGGTATCGGTTGACCCATATTTTCGACAGCAAAATAAATATGCTGCTCTTCCTCGGACAGCCGTACCGTTATTTCACCAGGTTTCATCGAAAACTTGAGCGCATTCATCAATAGGTTATCGATGGCACGGACCATTTTTTCAGTATCAACATAACCGTAAATCGGCGTCTGATCCCGAATCGTTCGGACCGTAAGCAAATTTTCCTGCGCAATCGGTTCGAATTCGTTCATGATCTGATCCAACAAACCGCTCAAATCTATCTTCGTAAAAGAAAGGTTAGCCAATCCACTTGTTAATCGCGTGTATTCAAACAAGTCGTCAATCAGCTTCTTTAGTTGCTGCGATTTGTTGTAGGCGTTGTTGATATAGCGCTTATGTTCTTCTAGATTCTCGTAATTATCATTCTTCAACAAATTCAAATAACCGATAATACTGGTCAAAGGCGTTCGCAGATCATGGGAAACACTCGTAATCAGTTCCATTTTCGAATTTTCGGTTTGGCGTTCTCGATTCATTTTTTCCTGCAACTGCTCAGCCATAAAATTGATGCTTTTTGCGACTTCTCCCAGCTCGTCTTCTTTGGACACAGGCAGCCGATAATCCAGATTCCCGCCCGCTATGGTCAAGAGACCATCAGCAAGCGCCCGTAAATAACGAACCATGGGGCGTGTTAAAAGGAAGAAGAAGAACAAAAAAGAGGCAATCATAAAAATAAGATCTCCAATAGGCCCAAAAGGCCTAAGATCGAGCGACAAATAAGTGAGAAGCACTGATAAAGCCACCATACAGATAAAGCTTAGTAAAGCTGCCCAGAAAATTCGAATTCGAATATTCTTTTTCCCGCTTAGAGTGGAAAGAAATTTTCTATTCAACTTTATATCCCACTCCCCAGACAGTTTTGATATACCTAGGCTCCCGCGGGTTGTCTTCGATTTTTTCACGAATATTACGGATATGAACCATTATAGTGTTATCGGATAAAAATTTATCCTCTTTCCACACGCTCTGATATATTTTTTCCACATTAAACACATGCCCCCGGTGGCTGGCCAACAGCTCCAGAATAGAAAATTCAAGCGGGGTGAGCAATACTTCTTTACGGCGCACCGTCACAATATGGCGACTTTTATCGATGATTAAATCGTTAATTTCAATGATCCCACTGTCGGACACGGACTTGCCATTGCTTCCTCCGTCCAGCTTCTGTCTGCGAAGCTGAGCCTTCACCCGAGCGATCAGCTCCATCGGATTAAACGGCTTGGCGACATAATCGTCGGCTCCCGTCGTGAGCCCGGTTATTTTGTCGATATCCTCGCCTTTGGCGGAAAGCATAATAATCGGAATGTTCGACGTTTCGCGGATTTTGAAACAGGCTTTAATTCCATCCAGATTGGGCATCATCACATCCAATATAATCAGATCTACCGCTTCGCTGTTCAATATATGCAAGGCCTGCAAGCCATCCTCGGCCTCGAATACATGAAACCCTTCATTTCGCAAAAAAATATGAACAACATCCCGAATTTCCGGATCGTCATCAACTACAAGTACTTTGTTGGTCAAGCCTTATCTCTCCCTTGCAATTTTTTTCTGATTCGAAGAATACCGGATGATGAATAAAACGGCAGCAATGACGAACGGTATCCATAACAGCTTTAATCCGTAACGATAGACGCGATCGCCGACTTCCTGCACATGATCACCGACCAAACGGCCAAAGGTGAAGAAAATGGCCGTCCAGACAAACCCCGTTGTGAAGGAGAAAAGCGCGTAACGCTTGAACGTTATTTTGTTAAGGCCAATCACGTAGGGCATGACATGACGTATTATGGGGAAGAAATAACTTATACACAATGCAAAGTTACCATATTTATCCACCAATGTCTCTGCAAAATGGATCCATTTGTTCATTTTTTTCCTTCGGCGCAGCCGGTCAAGAACCGATGTTCCATATATTCGGCCTAGGACATAACCCAGCGACAACCCGGAGATAACACCCAAATAGGTCAGGACAAAGGCAGGGAACGAGTGAAGAAGCCCGTTCGCCGTTACAGCTCCGCCTGTCATCACGACAACCTCATCCGGAATCGGCATGCCGGCGATGCCGAGCCACAATGCGAAATACAGGGCAGCATAACCGACATGTTGAATCAACGATAGCAATGTCTCATAATTCATACGGCATCAAAACCTTTTGCGACAAACATATACGAAGGCCGGCGGTATATTCCAAGGGACATAATGAACGTGCTCAATATCAAACAGAGTGTTCAGCTGTTTCTTCATCTGCTGCGAATATTGGAAAGCGATGAACAATCCGCCCGGCTTCAGCGAGGTTACGATTTGATCCATTAGTTGATCGCGCAGCTGCTGAGGGAAGTTGAAAAACGGCAGTCCGCTCAAAATGCAGTCCAGATGCTCAATCCGTTCTTTCTGCAGCGCTTCCCGGAGCTTGCACCCATCGGCGTAACAGGAATAAGCGGGGAACCGTCTCATTAATTGATCACGCAAAGAGGCGTCCTTCTCAAACAACATCACATTCGCATGGTCCAGGTTTACCTCATCGATATATTTGGTTATGGCACCCGTACCCGCTCCAAGCTCGGCGATATAATCCACCCGATTCCAGTTCACCTGTTCAAGCATTTTTTTGGCCAAAAACTTCGAGCTTGGTGTAATGCTGCCGATTTGTTTTGGTGCCCGCAAAAATTTGTTCAGAAATAGCAGATTCTCTTGGATTTTTTCCATCATAAGTCTCGCTCCCTCATTTTTAGTAACCTTATATTAAGAAAAATTTCTTCGGAACGAGCAAAGGAAATTCTGAAGAAATTCTGAAGTTGAGAGGAACAATTAGAAACACCTGCGGCGTCTTTCAAATTGTAGAAGATGCTTGGCCCTAGACGAGCCCAAACGTAAAAAAACACGCCCAATTTGACGTGTTCATCATTACGTTTCTATATTGGATTTTCGAAACTTTAAGTGTGTATCGCTACTATACTCCGGACCACCAAGCTTGATTTTGAACTAAATCATATTTTCACCAAAAGGTTTGGCTTTTCCTTCTTCAACTTAATAAGTATACAAACTTTTGCTGCTTATCATTATTTTTCATTCAAAGGCTAATTGAAAAATAGAGCTTATAGTTGCAAGCGTATACATGCTATGTTACAACTAAAGTACGTCTCCATGTGATTGTGGAGTCTTAAAAGGAGTGTTGATGAAATGAATAAAACAGATTTAGTTAATCAGGTAGCAAATTCAGCAGAAATTTCTCAGAAAGAAGCATCCAAAGCAGTTGATGCAATTTTTAATACTGTATTGGAAGCATTAAAAAATGGTGATAAGGTTCAATTGATTGGATTTGGAAACTTTGAGGTTCGTGAACGTGCTGCACGGACAGGTCGAAATCCACAAACTGGTGAGGAAATTCAGATAGCAGCTGGAAAAGTTCCTGCTTTTAAGCCAGGTAAAGCCCTTAAAGATGCAGTTGCTGGAAAGTAATTATTAATTGATACAACTTATAGAATGTTAGAATGTGTTACATATAGGTTTGACTTTTGCTTTTTGTTAACCTTTTCAAATAATTATTTTTATACTTCCCTACTTCCTTAGCTCAATAAGGTAGTACTGAACTAATAAAGATGATCATTTGGAAGTCAATCTCTCTAAAAAAATTAGGAAAATCCCTAATTGTATGCTACACTTTGTTTACCATTTGATTTACTGTTTTCATGTTCCCTACTCATTTATGAGTGGGGTTTTTTATTTGTTAAGAAAAATAAAAAACAGGCTCCCGTATGAGAGCCTGTTTAATGGATTCTAAAATTAAGCTTTATGAACGTTTGCAGCTTGTGCTCCACGTTGTCCTTGCTCAACATCAAAAGTCACAGCTTGACCTTCTTCTAAAGTCTTGAAACCTTCGCCTTGAATCGCTGAGAAATGAACGAATACATCTTCTCCACCTTCACGTTCGATGAATCCGAAGCCTTTTTCGCTGTTAAACCATTTAACTTTACCTTTTTCCATAATTGTTGCCTCCTAGTGTGATAACACACAATGTATTACTATCCTTGCTCTCAGTGATCATCAAGACGAAAAGTTTTACTAATACAATCCCTTCCACCGAACAAAAATAATTCTTAATTATAATATCATTAATCGAAAACATTTTCAAGGATAGAAAATTTATGTATCTATATATCTCCTTTCTACAACCCCCACCACTCCATATTTTACCATATATTGTACATCTCCTCGCCCCTGGAGGCTTTCCCTTTTAGCTTCCTAGAACGGAAAATAAAGAACATTCCATGTATTATCGAATTATGTTCTCTGCAAAAAACGAATAAATTTTTTTAGACTCTGTGGTTGCTGTTTTCCACGCTGAATTATAAAGTCTGTCTTAATTGTTTCAGACAACTCTTTAAATTGAATTGTTTGTATTTCTTTTCGACTATTTGCTACGTCTGCCGGTATTATACTAATACCAAGTCCACCATGAACCGCTTGCAGAATAGATTCGAGCGAATCAAATTCCATAATAGTCGGATCCTGGAAATTACATTTATTTGAGAAATCAAATAATTTACTTCGGAATATGCAATTTTTATCACTATTAACAATTAAAGTCTGATCATGCTGCTTTTCAATTTGACTATGTTTAGGTGAAATAAGGACGATTTTCTCAAAATAACTATAAACGGTTTCGAACTGTGAGTAATTATACATTCCACTTATAAAAACACCGTCAAGTTCTCCATAGGATAGCATTTTTTGTAACTTTTGCTTATCATTCGTTCTTACTTTTACATCAATATTTTTCTGTTCCATTAAAAAAGAAGAGAACAGCTGTGGAATTCTAATTGCAGAAATCGTTTGGGATGCACCAATCGTTAAAGATTCCCTCCATTTTTTAGGGTTAATTAATGACTTGGCTTCGTCCATTAAATGTATAATTTGATTTGTATACTCTAATAATACGTTACCCTCCTCGGTCAATGTTACCCCTCTATTATTACGCATAAATAATCTTACACCCAGTTCATCTTCCAAGCTCTTAATTCGCTGACTGACGTTAGGTTGTACATAGCCCAATTTTTCAGCAGCTTTAGAAATTGATTGAAATTCTGCAACATGTTTAAAAATCCACAAATCATGACTTTCCAAAGAATATATTCCTCCCTTGATATCATTTAAAATGATATCACCATCATTATTCAGTATTATACCCTTCATATGCATGAAAGTATAATAGAACATATTAAATCAAACAAAGTAGGGATGATTTAGAATGGAGTTAAGAAATAAGGTAGTCATTATAACTGGCGGTGGCACTGGTATTGGAAAAGCAACAGCTTTAAAATTAGCAGCTAAAGGTGCAAAAGTTGTTATTAACTATAGTCAATCGGAAAAAGAAGCCGTAGAAGTTGTCAATAGGATTAAACAGATAGGAGGCAAAGCATTCGCCTATAGAGCAAATGTAGGGATAGAAAAAGAAGTGAATGATATGGTATCCCAAACAGTTACATTATTCGGGACGGTGGATGGTTTAGTAAACAATGCGAGCATTACTGCTCAAATAGCTATGGATCATATCGACGCCGTAACAGATGAAGTGTGGGATTCTCTTTTCAGCGTAAATGTGAAAGGAATGTTTCATTGTGTAAAAGCTGTTGTTCCTTATATGAAAAAGCAACAATCGGGTGTAATTGTTAACATGGGCAGCGTGGCAGGAATGACCGGAATAGGTTCATCCATCCCCTATTCAGCAACAAAAGCTGCAATTCACACAATGACAAGATCATTAGCCATCGCATTAGCACCCTGTATCCGAGTAAATTGTATATCTCCTGGTGCAGTTGATACAAGGTGGTGGTCTGGAAATGAAGAAAAGATGTATCAACTTGCCGGCAACTTACCACTTAAGAGAATTTCAACACCAGATGATATTGCAGAGGCTATTCTTTTTCAATTGACTCAGGAATCGGTCACAGGCCAAGTTTTTACAATTGATAATGGTCAAACACTCTAAAGTTTTAAATTTCTTTCAAAATGTTAAACCCCCTCTTTTTGACCTGCTATTAGAGGGGGTTTGGTATACTTATATATTATTACTTAACGCTGAAATTCTTTCTTTTGATTAACAAGTGTTATTCAATCAAATCTACAAAAGCACAAACTTTTCTAACTTCATTTCTCCTTTCTTACGAAATAGACCAACAAAAAATACATGATGCTAATACATAAAATCATTAATTCATATGTGCTCCCCAATGCTCCAATAGAAATAAAAAAAGTAACTAGAAGACAAATTCCTAGTATTAAACAAAATCCAACGTAAACTATTCTCCATGCATTCCTGTTTAAGGCAAAAGTACCTGCTGAGGTTATTAGTCCAACTATGAAAATACTCATTAAAATCACTAAAGTACGCTGATCTTTTGATGATGTATCAATCTCGGATTGAAGCGCATGCCCTAAAGATGTTCCGAGTAAATACAGAAACCCATAACCTAGGGTTGCAATAATCATTATTGTCCCTAAGACAATCCCGGTCACTTTTGATATTCCATATTTACCCATCAACATTTACCTCCATATGAGCAACTTTTTTTAAACATCTCATCTTTTAATTAAACCGTGTGACTTTATTTAAAGCCACATTGTTTATGTTCTTTTTCATATAGACATAAAAACACCATAGAGAAAATCGTATCTAATTGAGGGATCTTAATAAGAACTTAATTAGCCTCTATTTTTTCCCATAAGGATATAACTTAATAGATAACAAAAACTAGTAATTCCAAACGTTAGAAAAATACTTGGGGTTCCTAGCATGTACAAACTTATAGGAAAAGACCATATGAAAGCAATTAACATTAATACTTTTCTTGAAGTAAAAAAGGAAATTATTGCTGTAATAGCAGGAAAAACTAGCATAAATAATGTTATTAAAGCCGTTTCATAATTAGTTTCATTCGAGTATGGATTAACGAAGTTAAATATTAACCATAAAGCAATTGAGATTATTGCAGCACCTAACCCCAAAAAAGATGACTTTTTTAGCATTTAAGTAGCCCCCTTAATACTTCCGCTTTAATAATACCATAAATAACCAATTAACTTCTTCAATGTAGTGTAGTGCCTAGACAAAAATATTATGCCAAGGGGCGTTTTTATGTTCAAAACTCATATTTCTTCCTTACTAGAATACTGCAAAAAGGCTTTGCTTTTTATTCAAGCATAGCCATGGTCAGTTGAACAATTCCGTACTCCTTTACTACATATTTTACTCAAAATTCGCAGTAATTATTAATTACAGAATATAGTAAACATGTTACAATTTAATACATAATTTCCATAAAAAATCTGATAAAGGCAAACCTATTGAAAAATAGGGACGCAAAGTCTCAGATCCTAGGTAAAACTAAGATGGCTGGACTGCCGGATTGATATTCAAAGGAGTGGAATCATTTGAGTATTAAGTCCATATTTTGTTTTCTTTATAGGATCCATAAAGTTGACTACTACACCGGTAAATGTATTAGATGTGGTAAACAGATTAGAACTCGGTAATTCGAGTTCTTTTTTCATCTCGAATAGATTTATCCAAGTTCGCAATTTGTGTCAATAATGACATAAAAAGGGATTTCTCTACTTCAATAAAAATACACTGTTAGTCCAAATAAAAAAACAGCTGCCGAAACAGTCTTACCTAATTGAAAATAAACACCCCGTTAGACATGGGAGCGAAAACCTCCAAGGGGAGCGTGGAGAATATGTACATTAAATAGGAATTATTGGAGATGTCACTACCACCTTTATTTAAGTACGCCTTCATGTAGCCAAACTACTAATAACTCATTCAATCAATCTCTTATTGTTCTTTCAAGTGATTTGAAATCCAGCGAATAAGTGAGTATTCGAGAGATAATCGTATCTAACTGAGGGAGCTTAATAAGAACCAACAAAATACCAGTCCCCATCCAACTTTTCGATTTGTTTAAAATCTCCATCAAAATCACTTTGCTTTGGCTTTCTATCATTAGGTGAGTAAACGACCCCAGAGAAATTGTCTAATATTCCACGGTATGTAAAGAACAAAACCATGTCACCGTTTTTTTCAATAACAATTTCTCCACCACCCTTAGATAATTGGTCATATTTTTCTGGTAATTGAATAAGTGATGAATTGTATGATACATTCGGTTGCAAAGTACCGTTTTTCACCATTTCCACTACTTCTTCTCTTTCTGATTTATTCAATTTGAAGTCCAAATCTAACATAACTTGAGTAAAAGGAAAGAACAGCCACAATAAGATAGTTAATAACTGGATGGTGAACGGCTTCCAATCCTTATTTTTAAATAAATTGATAATGGTCTTTACTGTAATGAAAATAAAAAATCCAAATATCACTAACCAAATAGGCATCATTAAAAATACGGTTATTATATCAATCAAATACCATTGAAAAAATGCAATTAAAATCAACAATATACTACTTGCTGACGCCAAGTATAAAAGTCGCTTATGTTTCAAATTTTTCACTCTCCCATAAGATAGTTTTGCTTCATTTTATATGTATAATCACGACAATCCATGTTTTTTTTTAACAAACCTTCTTCCACTAAACTGCTCGTTACTAAAGTTTGCAAAAATAACCCTCCCCATTTAGCTTCCCGTATAAAATACTGCTACATTTTTATGTAATTGTATCATATAGATACATAGAGTTTCTATGTATTTTTTAAAAAATTTTTCCATTTCCTATTCAACTGATATGCTCAGTTAGTGGAACAACAATAAGGGCTGCGCAGCAACACTGATGTTCCTCTTGCACCCATTACTTTAAATACATTTTTTTACAATCCTAATTTTTATAAATGAAAGAGGACCATAACAACCTAAATTTATATGGAAGAGGCAAAAGCATACCAGGTACAACATTGGAAAGAATAAATGGGAAAAACGAGATGATGAGGTGTTGTTATGGAACATAAAGTTCTGCCAAGGAATGAATGGATCGAAGCTAGGAAAGAACTTCTAAAGAAAGAAAAGGAATTTACGAGGTTACGGGATGAACTCACACAGCAGAGACGAGATTTGTCTTGGGAAGCTGTCAGCAAGTCATACACATTTGACGGTCCAAACGGTAAGATGTCACTAGCAGACTTATTTAATGGAAGAAGTCAGTTGATTGTGTACCATTTCATGTTCGATCTTAGTTGGAATCAAGGCTGCAAACATTGTTCTTTTTGGGCAGATCACTACAGTGGGATGATTCCACACTTATATCACCGTGATGTTTCTTTTGTCTGCATTTCCCGTGCACCGTTAGAAAAACTAGAGGCATTCAAAAAACGAATGGGGTGGACATTTCCTTGGTATTCATCGGGACATACGGATTTTAATTATGATTTTCAAGCATCTTTTACCGAAGAAGAAGTAGAGAAAAAGCAAGCATTTTACAACTATACACTGCAGAATCCTATAAGTACTGATAGGGAGGGCGTAAGCGTTTTTTACAAAGATGAAGAAGGAAATATATCTCATACATAACTCGACTTACTCTCGTGGCATTGACATGATGAATATCACATACCAGTTTCTCGATTTGGTTCCAAAAGGTCGACAGGACGATCGTGGACTGCGGCATCGTGATCAATATGTTGCAAAAATACAAAACTAGGCGGGGATTACTAAGTAGTTCAGTTTTGAAGTAGAAAATTACAAATAGCAACCGAAATAACAAAGTATAGCATAGTTTTAACAGTCTAAATCGCACAAAAAATCGCAAGGTGATTTAATTTCCTTGCGTTTTTTCGGATGTGATTTGACTATCATTTTAAGCTTGAAACATAAAAGCTTTGTACCGCAACTAAAATTAAAAATATCGATACGACAAAGAAAGAAACTGATGATCCTTTCTTTTTTAATTTAAGTTTTTCTATTCCCGATAAAAGCATAGATACTGAAAGAATAATTTGTGAAAATCCAACGTAGAATAAATTTTCATGATGTGTTCTAAATGAGAAAATGATGCTTACTATCATAGGGATAATCAATATAAATTGAGTAATTACAATAGGCTTAACTCTATCTTCAAAAAAACGGTCACTTAATTTCATATTTCTCTCTCCTTTAGGGGAAAATTCGGATTGAAGTTCGCGTAAATATAACTTTTTCCTATATGTAATTCTCCTGTTAGGAACATTTTTCCTTCTTTCACTCCAATTATATAAGGAAAAGGGAATCCATCGTTATTTTCTTTAAGGAACATCCGTATGTGAAGGAAAATTAGCTGGTATAATGATGTAGTGGTAATAATAAGCAAGTTACTGTTTCCTATTAAAAAAGCAAGGCCAGAAGAAGGCCCCGCTTGTTATTTGACTATTACTTTTCCAACCATTCCTTCCTGGAAATGGTACCGACATATCAGTTCATATGTACCGGGCTTCTTCGGTTTCACGGTAATGGTTTTTTCTTTTCCCGGCTGAACTTCGGCGTCAATTCTGAGCTTTTCCACTGTGAAGGTGTGCTCTTTCTTGCCTTCGTTTTTCAATATCAACGTTGTCGTTTTTCCATTGGGAATAGTGATTACTTTCGGATTAAAGTAATCATCGTTCAACTTGACCTCAATCCTTTTCACCGTCTCAATAGGCTGTGTTACTTCGCCGGATTGGGCAAATACGCCGAGTGAGCCTGGAGTTGTCACAACCACAATCACCGCAAGCAAAACGACCAATCCTTTTAACCTCTCTTTCACAGACATTCGCAATCCCTCCTTTCCTAAGTACTATTTTTTTCCAATCCATAAAATATTATTACGTAAATGGGGGTTCCAACGGGCTTTCAAATAGTAACTCTTTTATCTGAAACAGTGACAAAAAAAGATAGACTCTAACGGAAATCTTCTGGAATCCATTCTTATTCAATTAACCTGCACTGTTTGTTTAAGTGTATAACTTCACAATCCTGTACGGCTAATGGTTTTTTATCCAGACAATCCAATCCATATTTGCTGAACTTGGACCTAAATCTCTACCGATAACACCATTTATCCTTACTGTTTCCATTTTAACTACAGTAATGAAAATAGTTGATGAAAGCTGTGTTAGGTCCAAATGGACCAGTGCACAATATAAACAGGTGCTGACCTTATACGTATTGAACTTTCGACATAATTTCATTCTTTGTGGTGAAGCTGCGAAATTTTCCGCCGCCTATTTGGCTGCGGGGACCAAGAGTAAAAGTGGGTGATGCTGCTGCGGTTTTTTAAGTTCAAATAGCGGCAATAACAAATTTTTTAAAGGGTGTTGGTATTGGCGTATTCTCAGAAGTGTAGATAGATTATAAGTAAAAGGACAATCACAAATTAGAAATCATTAATTTTGACTCGCTTTTTTCAGAATGCATTGTAATATGATGTGAGCTTTGTATTTTAAATAAGGATTGACTTTTATTTATGTATAATTTATATTTAGCTACTTAAGATATTTAAGTAACATTAAATATTAAGTTATATTATAAATCCACCTATTGTAAATATTAAGGAGGATTAATTAATGAAAGAGGTAAATCCATATATTGATCGGATACAAGGATCTCTTCAAATAGTTATCCACAAAATGCAGCCAAAATTATTGGAAAGCATGAATGCACTTGGAGTGACACCTACGCAACTTTTTGTTCTTTGTTTTTTAAAAAAACAAGGAAGCTGCAAGGTTTCCCAAATAGCGGAAATGATGGGTGTGAAGCCAAGTGCTGTTACACTTTTAGTAGATAGGCTTGAGCAAAATGGAATTGTTCTGCGAGAACATGATAAAAAAGATAGACGGGTCGTCAATATCATTCTCACCGAACAAGGAGATGAAAAATTGAAGAAAGTTATGGAAGAAAGAAAAGCTTTCGCAGAACGATATCTTTCTCATCTGACCGAAGAAGAACTTTTGGTTATGGCAACACTTACTGAAAAACTCGCTCAGGCTGTAAATGTGGAAAATTAAAAAAGTTTATATGGAGGAATAATATAACTAACTCTTGGCAAACACCCTTTAGCTTGTTTGTTAAAAATAAATATTAAGGAGATTACGATTAAGGAATGAATACAAACACACACACACACAATAATCGTAAGATAGTATTAATTGGGCTTATCATTGCAATGTTCTTTTCAGCACTTGACGGTACGATTGTAGGAACTGCGATGCCCAAAATAGTAGGAGATCTTGGCGGATTAAGCA
>CAYNUT010000084.1:0-16366 GCA_964400595.1 uncultured Neobacillus sp.
AAAATCCGTTTTAAAAAATTGCACCTTAATCAAACCATTTATTCCACCAACTATTTACGGAAAGAACTGGCAGGATTATGAAACAGAGGAAATTTCAAATAACCTGGAATTTTTCAAATTCCATCCAGGAGAAAAGTGGCATTCCTTTGAAGGCTATGGAAAAAATCAATACTTTGTTGATCCGAATAAATTTTTGTTAACTACTCCAGGGATTGATCTAAAAACAGGGGAATATGATGATTTTGGCATACCTGCAACCATACTAACCAATTTCTTATCAGAAAACGGCATAATCCCTGAGAAAAATGATTTGAATTCCATCCTATTTCTGCTAACACCTGCAGAAACCCCTACTAAAATGCAAAACCTTGTGTCTCAATTTGTTCGGTTTGAGCAATTTGTTAAGGAGGACGCCCCTTTAAGCAAAGTTCTTCCAAGTATATATAAAAACCATAGCGATCGTTATGATGGGTACACAATAAGAATGTTATGCCAGGAAATGCATGATTTTTATAAAGATTTAGATGTTAAAAAGTATCAAAGGGATTTGTTTAGGAAAGGTACATTCCCAGAAATCGCCATGTCTCCTCAGGAAGCACGAACAGAATTATTGCGAAACAACACAAAGCTTGTTCCATTAACAGATATTGTTGGAGAAATAGCGCTTGAAGGAGCACTTCCATATCCTCCAGGAATTTTCTGTGTCGTTCCAGGTGAAAAATGGAGCCAGACTGTTCAACAATATTTCTTAGCCTTAGAAGAAGGCGTCAATCGTTTCCCAGGTTTTTCTCCGGAAATTCAAGGCGTATACTTGCAGGCGACAGTTCAAGGTGTTCACTTGCACGAGGGAAAAAATGGAGTTAAAGCATATGGTTATGTTTTAGATCGAGAAAAATAACAAGGAACCAGGCAAGCAATTGCCTGGTTTTTTGCGTCGAAATTACTAATTATTACCGTTTAGGAGAAAGAATGAAGTCACTCCTATTTCCACATGCTAATAGGGAAATCGCTATTTTTATCTCACATTAACGGGCAGTAATCCCACTACCTCAAGATTGAGAGAGAAGCGAGGAAAATAGGTGGGGGACAACTACCCGTAAAAGCCATTTGGTTCAACTAACCATCAGCCGGGGATGAAAAAACCCCACTGATGGAAGTTTCACTTTATGAAATAAAAAATAAGGAGTTGTGGAATAATGACCGAACAAAAAAATAAGATGAATGTAGTACAGCTGACCATATTGACGGCCGTTAATATGATGGGTTCCGGAATTATTATGCTCCCAACGAACCTAGCGCAAGTAGGTACAATTTCTATTATTTCTTGGCTAGTAACCGCACTAGGTTCATTAGCTCTTGCCTATGGCTTTGCTCAATGTGGAATGTTTAGTCGTAAGTCTGGTGGTATGGGAGGCTACTCTGAATATGCTTTTGGTAAATCAGGTAGCTTTTTGGCCAATTATACTTATGGTCTTTCATTGATAATTGCAAATGTTGCTATTGCAATCACTGCAGTTGGTTATGCCACAGAACTTTTGAATGTAGAGCTTTCTCCTGTTGCCGTTGGAATATGGACCATTATTGTTTTATGGTTAACAACTGTCCTTAATTTTGGAGGTGCTCGAATTACAGGAAGGATTGGTGCCATAACTGTATGGGGAGTCATTATTCCAGTTGTCGCCATTAGTATCATCGGCTGGTTTTGGTTTAGTGGTTCACAATATGTTACAGCATGGAATCCTCATCACTACCCATTTGTATCAGCGGTAAGCAAATCCATTTCTATTACATTATGGGCTTTTTTAGGGCTTGAATCGGCTTCAGCCAATATGGATGTAGTTGAAAATCCACAAAAAAATGTGCCTATCGCTGTTTTAGGTGGTACTCTGGGTGCTGCTATCATTTACATTGTTTCAACGAATGTTATTGCTGGTATCGTTCCTAATGCGGAGTTAGCAAAATCAACCGCCCCATTTGGTCTGGCGGTTTCACATATGTTTAATCCAACTATTGGTAATATCATTATTGCCTTAATGGTTATTGCATGCTTTGGATCTTTATTAGGCTGGCAGTTCACCATTGCACAAGTGTTTAAAAGTTCGGCACTTGAAGGGTATTTTCCAAAAATATTTAGCAGAGTAACATCTACAGATACACCACTTATTGGGATGATAATCCTCACCGTAATTCAAACTATCCTATCTTTAATGACGATCAGTCCAACATTAAACAAGCAATTTAATGTATTGGTCAATCTGGCTGTTGTAACGAATTTAGTTCCATATTTATTATCGATGGGCTCTGTAGCCATTATGATTAGGTTAGGGAAGGGTTCCGTTCAGAGAAGAAAACTAGCTACCTTCATTGCCTTTTTAGGTTCTCTTTATAGTTTATACGCCCTATACACTTCAGGATTTCAAGCGATGACATACGGATCGATTGTGACCTTCGTAGGGTGGACATTATATGGATTTATCTCTTATCGTTTTGAGGAAGATGAATTCTATACAAATCCTAAAATAACATAAGTAATACGATGAAATGCATAAAACATGAGAGCATTAGTAAATGGGGATACTAAAAATGTCCTTTTAAAGTAATAAAGAGGGTATCCCCTTCATGGAAATATAAATCCCAATAATAAGCAAAAAAAGATCGTAAATAAGAAAAACCGGGCAAAACCGACCGGTCCTTTTTTGGTTAGAGGATATCCGATATTCTGTACTTTACCATGTACTCCCTCATAATATTCTGGATACATTTAACCACCACATTTTTCACATAAAAACATTGGTGGAGTGGTTGGTTCTCCGTTGTCCATTAAATCAAAGTCCCTTACAACACTAAAAGGAATTTCTTCTTTTTCAAGACCATATGTGTCCTCGCCAATCGCGCCAATTAATCTGCGATACTCGTCCGCCGTGAGTGCTTCCATATTGTCGATCAGCGGTTTGATTGACTTGAATCTTTTATGGATTGGCTCGTTGATCCAGCCCTTTTCTTCGTATGCGTGCCACAAAAAGAATCGATTCGTTATAACGTGGATGTTTATCGCGCGGATGAATAATCCATTTCCTCGATCATGTACGTGATCCAGCAGACGAATAATTCTGTCGTCATTTCTTCCGCAGACAGTTCCCGCCCGATGTAGTCCATCAAGTGCTGATAGTTTACGTAATATTCTTCAATGGTTCGGCGTGCCAGCCCTTCGCCTTTTTTCAGCAGCATGAATTCCTCAAACATTTCCGTCATCGACAGCATATCAGTCGCAGACTTCCCTTTTGCTCCCCGCTTGTACTTGCGCACCTTATTTTTCCGCAAAATAAAAACCACTTTCGAAATAAAGTTCGAAAGTGGTTGAACGGATTTCATATCAGCCTAAAACGGTTTTTTATTCCAGCTCAGCACAGTCTTGCGTCAGACTGGGTGAAAATCGTGTTAGTAAAACGCTATCAATCACGATACAATCATCGGACACAATCACCGCAATCTTGCGGCTCTAAGTATCGTTGGCGGGACTGCGTGGGAATCGAACCCACCAGACCTGGCACGCAGGTCTCAAGCAGTTTTGAAGACTGTGGAGGACACCAGTACCCCATTCAGCCCCATTGATATAATGTTCAAGATGTGATGATTTCGGAAATCATCTATTTTGATTTGTAACTATAATATACTGGAAAATAGTAATAATCAATAGAATCAGGAGATTTGTCACTTATTCGACAAGTTTCCCCATCAACAGAGCTCCTCCAGAAAGTGCGGAATCCTGAAGATAGTCCTATTCAATTGTGACAATTACTTGTCTTCTTTCCTGAAATCAGACTATAATGAAATGAATATTATTTTTTGTAGGTGAAGAAATATGCAGCTCCAAGGCTGGTTTTTATGGTTTATTTTATTCTGGGTTGTCTTTCTGGTCGTATCGTTTGGTATTGGCGGATATTTTATGTTTCGGAAGTTTTTGAAAAAAATGCCTAAGGAAGACGGCAAGTCCGTCATGGACTGGGAAGAGCACTATGTCAATGAATCGCGTCACATGTGGGAATCTGAGGAAAAAGCACTGCTTGAGGATTTGGTAAGCCCCGTTCCCGAGCTTTTCCGCGATGTGGCCAGGCATAAAATTGCTGGCAAAATCGGCGAGCTTGCCCTTAAGGAACATGCACCGAAGATTACGGAAGAACTTGTCATTCGCGGGTATATTCAGGCGACTCCAAAGCGCGATCATAAGTTTTTGCGCAAAAAGCTGTTTGAAAACCGCATTGATGTGGCACCATATGAACACCTATTCTAAACCGTTCCTGTGATGGACGGTTTTTGTTTATTCATAATAAAAAACACTGACCCAAGAGAATCAGTGTTCCTACAATTATATTACATTCAACCCATGAAGTTCTTTGTAGAGATTTTTGTAAGAAATGAACATGGCCACGCGCCACGGCACAATCATGCTGAAGGCGAGCAGGAAGAACATGCCGCTTAGCTGCCCGACATCGATTGTGCTGCTTAAAATAAATTTTAATCCCAGGCGGACTATAAGCAAGCCGACCAAAATAAAAATGAACGCTTTTGACCGTTTTAAATAAATATCATGATCTCGAATCTCGAACTTTGAGGTTTTAATAAGCAAAATAGAAAAGAGCATTCCAACTACGACTGCTTCAAGGATTTCATTGCCTGTTAGACGGAATTTGGGAACGAAATACATACATGCCCCTGTCGACATGAAAATCGGCGGTAAGATGATTTTTTTCACACTTGTTGGTTTCTTTGCAGCTTTCATGCGGACTAACAGAGCGAAAGTCCCCATAAAAACGGCCCCAACTGAAGAAATTAGAACGTAATTCATGGTTTATTCTTCCTTTATCTAATTATTTACTTACCCATTATATCTCAAATGGTGTTTTGAGAAAAATATTTTTCACTGTATTTCTTCTCCCAATATCCAGAGAAAATCAAAGCAAAATAAGAAAACCATTTCAGAAATATCCAAAATGGTTCATTAACTCTTATTCTATTAACGGGGGCAGCAAAATTAGAACCCCGTAAAGCCGCCAAACAGATTGGAAAAGATGGTAATGATTTTTGTCATCCAGTCAAAGAAGAGGACAATCCCCATGACAATCATGATGTAGCCGCCAATTTTCATGATCTTATCGCTGTGAGTTTTAATCCATTTCATACGGCCGATAAAGAACGATAGTATTAAAAATGGAATGGCAAATCCGAGAATGTATGCAATCATGTATAAAACACCGGAACCAGGGTTGGAAGCAGCAAGGCTTATGACCATTCCTAAAATCGGTCCTGTACAAGGTGTCCAGCCGGCTGCAAAGGCAATCCCAATTAATACCGAGCCAAAATATCCGGAAGGTCGATTCTTAAACTCAAAACGGCGTTCCTTCATCAGAAAATCCGGTTTAAAAATTCCGACAATTATCAAGCCAAAGAGGACAATAAAAATCGCGCCAAGCTGGCGGATTAAATCCTTGTATTCGCTGAAAAAGCTGCCAATAAAAAACTTTGTCCCAAATCCGATGGCGATGAAGATGATGGAAAAACCAAGCAGAAAACATAGGGTGTGAAGCAAGCTCCGTTTTTGCAGCAAGGCATTCTCACTTTTCAATTCTCCTACTGACATACCGGTTATGTACGATAGAAACGCAGGATAAAGCGGCAGACAGCATGGTGAGATGAAGCTCAAAATCCCGGCAGCGAATGCCCAAAAGATATTTAAATCCGACATATTTACATCAAACATATAAACACTCCCACTCTTGTCGATACCCTTACATTCTAACAAAATTTTTGCCTAAAAAATAATAATTTACATGAATATTTTGTGTCGCTATCGGCTCACTCCACTTCTAAAAAACCCCTAAATTAACATGAATTACCAACATAATGTTGGATATTTTTTTACATATATCTTTGAAAAAATTTACATACTAGGTTATACTAGTAAAATAATCCCTGTAGGATGACTCTAAAACACTCTTTTTTTTCAAGAACAGGAATTTTTTCGGAAAGGACTAGAGGCCGTGATCAAACAAGAGTTAATTACATTAATTGAAAAAAAGCGGGCTGAATTAATAGAAGCCGCGATCGCCAACGGCTTAAATTCCTCCATCGCCATTCGTCGCAGCCAGGAGCTGGACAATCTTCTCAACGAATATAATCGAATTTATATACAAAAGATTTCAACCTCAGTATGTTAGACGTTAAAATCCCGGCCAAAATGTGACCGGGATTTTTTTAATTTACCACGTCTTCAAGCCGAACGCTGGCGCCATTTTGCAGAAGAAACATTTTATGGTACAGTCCTCCAAGGGCAAGAAGCTCCTGGTGCGTCCCGCGCTCGACAATTTCGCCTTGATGCAGAACCAAAATTAAATCGGCGTCCTGGATGGTGGACAAACGGTGGGCAATGGCAATGGTTGTGCGCCCTTTGCGCATTTTTGCCAAAGCCGTTTGAATCGCTTCCTCTGTTTCTGTGTCAATGTTGGCGGTTGCCTCATCAAGGACCAATATTTTTGGATTTGCCGCAATGGTCCTCGCAAACGCGATTAATTGCCTTTGCCCGCTCGAAAAAGTCGCTCCTCTTTCAACTACTTTATGGTTAAAACCATCTTCAAGCCTTTCAATAAACGTATGGGCTTGAACAAACCTGGCAGCCTTTATCACTTGTTCTTCCGACATTTGTTGCTTATGGAGGCGGATATTATCCTTTACTGTGCCAAAAAATAAAAACGGATCCTGCAAGACCAGCCCCATTTTTTCTCTTAGCTCTGATTTGGTAAAGCTGCGAATCGATTCCCTATCAATCAAGATGTCGCCTCGTTCAAACTCATAGAAGCGCATCAGCAAATTAATAATCGAACTCTTTCCGCTTCCAGTATGCCCTACGAGTGCAACCGTTTCACCAGGATTCGCTGTAAAGGAAATATTTTTTAATACGTCCCGCTGATCGTCATAGGAAAAACTTACATTCTTGAATTCTATTTTCCCTTTTTCTATAGAAAGTGATTTCTCTTCCTTTTGCGCCGGAGCAAGTTCCTCTTCATCCAGCAGGCGAAATACCCGCGAGCCTGAGACGATGGCTTGCTGGTAAAGAGAAAGACGCATCATCATCTGAGTGACCGGTTCAAAGAAACGATCCAAGTAATTAATAAAAGCGTAAATAACCCCTATTTCAATTGAATGGTCAAAGGAGGATATTCCAAAATAACTGAGCACCATGATGAGGGAAAAAATGTAGATTAAGTCTATCGCTGGTCTTAAGAGCAAGCCATCGACTTTAATGTTTTTCATGCCTGCATGGTAATGCTTGTCGTTGATGCTACCAAATTCCTGCCGCAGACGTTTTTCCTGGCGAAATACCTGGATGATGGCCATTCCCTGAAGCGACTCGGCCAATTTGGCATTTAGCTGGCTAAGCTGCTCCCGCATGTTAAGGTAAAAACGCGAGCTCAACTTTCGGTATAAACTCATGACACAAATTAAGATGGGGATGAGTACTAAACAAAACAAGGCGAGCTTCACATTCAAAATGAACATGGCAACTAAAATGCCTGTAAGCAAAAATCCTGTTTGAATAAAGGTCCCAAGAACTGTTACAAACATTTCCTTGATCGCTTCGGTGTCATTGGTGACCCTTGAGACAATGCTTCCCGCAGGTGTTTTATCAAAATACTTAAGTCCCAGTGACTGTACCTTTGAAAAAACATCAATCCTGAGCTGCTGGATAATATAAAGGGCTATCTCTTGAAATTTCACAAACTGAAAAAATAAAAGAATAGCTTTTACTATCTGAATTCCCATGTAAAGGGAGCCGAGCAGGAATAACGGCTTAAAGGTGAGTTTGCCCGGGGTTAAATAATCATCGATAAAAATTTTGACTAATATCGGCAGAATGATATCACCAATTGTCGTCAGCAGGAGCAGGAAAAAGGCAAGTCCGGTGATTTTCTTGTGCGGTTTTATATAGGATAGAAGCCGGAATAAAATTTTTCTCTGTTCCCGTTCTGAGAATTGCACTTTTTCTTCCATTTTAACGGCCTCCATGCTCAACCAGCTCCTCTAGCTGCTGATGTAAATACATTTCCTTATACCATCCATCAAGCTCCATCAGTTCTTCATGTGTCCCTCTTTCGATGATCCTGCCATCTTCAAGGACAACGATGAGATTCGCATGTTGAATGGCGCTTAGGCGGTGGGAAGTAATGATGGTAGTCTTCCCTGCACGATTTTCCTTTAGGGCAGATAAAATCTCTTCTTCCGTTTTAGCATCAACAGCTGATAAAGAATCATCCAGAACGAGTACTTCTGGATTCATCAATAGCGCACGGGCTATTGAAATTCTTTGCTTTTGGCCGCCAGATAAGGAAACACCCCGCTCCCCGACAATTGTTTGGTAGCCCTCTGTAAATTGCCGTATATCATCTGCGATATTGGCCAGCAGCGCAGCTTTTTCTATTTCTGCCTCAGATGCCGCCGGGTTTGTAAAAGCAATATTTTCTGCGACCGAGGCCGAAAACAGAAAGTGATCCTGCGGCACATAGCCGATTGCTTCCCGTAATTTTTCTAATTTATAATCCTGCAGCGGCCGTCCGCCAAACAGGATTTCCCCTTGGAACCCTTCAAATTCACGTATTAATAATTTAAGGAGCGTTGTTTTTCCTGAACCTGTTTTACCGACAATCCCAAGTGTTTCACCAGTCTTAAGAGTGAAGGAGATATTTTTTAATACTGCTCTAGATTCCCCGGGATAAGTGAATTCAGACATCTCATAATGGATATCTCCAACGGGGACCTTGTTTAATGCCTGGTCACGGTCCGTAATTTCAACTTCTTCCCTAAGAAGCGCTGCAACGCGGTCATAGGAAGCACGACCCCGCTCGACAATATTAAACAGCCAGCCAAAAGCCAGCATCGGCCAGATTAATAAACCTAAATAAGTAGTAAACGAGATTAATTGCCCGATTGTCAGCTCGCCGTTTAGAACATACTTAGCACCAAAAATGATGGCAAGAAAATAGGAAATCCCAACGATGATGGATATGGTTGGATCATAGAGAGAATCGATTTTTGCAACGATAATATTTTTCTGAACAACATCCTCAGACTGTTTACGGAAATCTTCAATATCTTCTTTTTCTTGGCCAAAGGTTTTGATGACCTTTATTCCCGTGATGCTTTCCTGGGTTTTGTCGTTAAGTGATGAGAATGCTTCCTGCGCCTTATGAAAACTCCTGTGCAGCATCGTGCCGAACCAGCTTGTCAGCATTGCCATGAACGGCATTGGAATCAAGCAGATCAGGGTTAATTTCCAGCTGATGGTGAAGGCCATGGCTATGATAACAAACCCGCCAGTTGACAGGGAATCGACGAGAGTCAACACCCCGGCCCCTGCTGTTTGCTGGATGGCCTGCAGGTCGTTGGTGGCATGGGCCATCAAGTCCCCAACCCTGCTTTTTTGATAAAAGGATGGAGACATTTTGGTAAAATGCTCATACAGCCGGTTTCGCAGGATTTTGCTGAGCTTCACGGAAGACCCAAAAATCCTAATTCTCCAGTAATATCTTAAGACATACATGGCCAGTGCAACGATGATCAGGACTAAAATCCATTCCAAAAGAATGCTTTTTGTCAGTGTACCCTCATTTATATGGTCAGCTACAATTCCAATCACTTTTGGTGGAACAAGCGCAAGCAATGCCACCAGCATTAATAGAAATATCCCGGTTATGTACGCTTTTTTCTCTTGTTTAAAAAACCAGCCTAAATCAAAAAAAACTTTCATTTTTTACACCCCCAAACACACGAAGACTCTCTTGGATTGTTTTCTGCATGACATTTGCAGGAAAACAATCCAATTCGCTGAGGTTATATTTTATCAAATATTTTAAAAATAATAAAGATTGAGAAATTATATTTTTGCACAAAAAAGCACTCATTTTCAGAGTGCTCGTCCGTTTTATTTAGTCTGTTGCTTGTTCATCGCAGCCATCATTTGGTTGATTTTCTTTTGCGAAGGCTTCATGCCCATTTGCATCATCATCATTTTTAACATTTGTTCATTGATTGGCGGATTTTTCTTTAAATAGCTCATCATATATTTGCGAGCAATGAAAAATCCTAGTGCTACACCAGCTGCTAATGCCAGTATACCAACTAGAATGTAATAACCCATTAAACTTCCTCCTTCATGTTGTCTACCATACAACAGTTTACTAAATTAAACGGCTTTAGACAATATCTCGTTGCAATTAGATAAATTTTCTTTCTTTAATCGGCTTAAGCCAGCCGAATTTCTGGTGTTCAAGGTCTATTGCTAAAAAGGAAGCCTCGCACTTTCTCAGTACCTCAAAGAAAGCTGTTTCCGCTTCATAGCTGCCTTCTGCCTCAATGGTTATTAAGTCTTGAAAAACCTCTAGTTTAGCCGTACTTATTTTTCCGCTTAATTCAATCTTGTATGCACCATGAGCGGCTTTAAAACCCTTAATTTTTCCAAGCTGCATTTGGATCAGCTGGTGTACTTTTAATACTTCTAATTTTTTCGTTATATAAACAATTTGCTTTTTCGTAATAAATTCAAGCTCGCCATGAGCGGTCTGATATTCTTTGAAAAGCTGATAAAACAGTCTCTCTCTTCCGAAGTAATGGGCGGCAAATTCATCTTCTATTAAATATAGCTGATACTTCCTCACTAGGACCTCTCCTTCGCACACAACCCTTTTTTCTATTATAAAAAAACAAATTCAAAAGATTTGTCTTTTGGCGGCATAAACTTTCACTTATTTTGTCGAATTCGAGGCTGCTGCCTTGTTATTAGTACTTCGGTAGATTTAATGAACATTCCTTTATGAATTTACTTTGTTCAAATAATTGTAAAAATTGAATCGGTAGAGGTGCACAAATTACGGTAGGAATGCTATTTTGCAGATAAAAAAAAGAGAGAACGGAAATTCCGTCCTCCCTAAAAATAATTTAGTTTATTTTTGTAAAAGTGCTTTAATGCGGGCTGCAACGTTGTTTACGGTGAATCCGTATTCTTCCATGATCTTTTCGCCTGGTGCTGAGGCTCCGAATGTATCGATAGCTAATACATCGCCTTCATCGCCTGTGTATTTGTGCCAGCCAAAGGAAGCGCCAACTTCAATGCCGAGGCGTTTTTTCACATTCTTAGGAAGAACGGAATCTTTGTATTCTTGGGATTGCTTCTCGAAACGATCCCATGATGGCATACTTACAACGGAAACATGGATCCCTTCACCTGCTAAGGATTTTTGAGCTTCAACCGCAAGGCTTACTTCTGAACCGGAGGCAAGAATAAGGGCATCTGGCATTTCAGTTTCGGAAGGTGAAATTACATATGCACCTTTAGAAACGCCTTCGTACGCATTTTGATCCGTTCCCTTTAAGGTCGGTAAGTCTTGTCGAGTCAATACAAGTGCAGTTGGTGTGTTGGTTGACTCAACTGCAAGCTTCCAAGCCGCAGCAGTTTCGTTTCCGTCAGCCGGCCGAATGAGTGATAATCCTGGCATTGCACGTAATGCTGCCAGCTGTTCAATCGGCTCATGTGTTGGGCCGTCTTCACCGACCGCAATACTGTCATGAGTAAAGACATAGGTGACTGGTAACCCCATCAAAGCAGCAAGGCGGATGGCCGGGCGCAGGTAATCGGAGAATACAAAGAACGTTCCTCCAAATACTTTTACTCCGCCGTGAAGGGCAAGGCCATTCATGGCAGCGCCCATCGCGAATTCACGGACGCCAAACCAGATATTACGTCCTTCATAGGAACCTGGCATATAATCCTTGGATCCTTTGATCATCGTTTTATTAGAGCCGGCAAGGTCTGCAGAACCGCCGATAAAGATTGGCAGATTTTTCGCAATGCCGTTAATTAATTCACCAGAAGAAGCACGGCTTGCAAGGCTCTTGCCTTCACTGTAAACCGGGATATCTTTATCCCAGCCTTCAGGCAGCTGATGGTTTAAAGCTTGTTCAAGCTGAGTGGCCAATTCTGGATATTCATTTTTATAAGCCGCAAAAAGGTCATTCCATTCCTTTTCCTTTTTCGTGCCATTTTCAATCACAAGCTTTTGAAAATTGTCATATACCTCTTGAGGTACATGGAAATCTTCTTCAAATGTCCATTTATAAGCTTCTTTAGTGAGCTTTAACTCAGCTGCTCCAAGCGGTGAACCGTGAACACCTGATGTTCCGGCACGGTTCGGCGAACCATAACCGATAACAGTTCTAACCTCAATCATCGCTGGACGATCAAGGTCATTTCTGGCTTCTTCAAGCGCTTTTGCGATTTCTTCGAGGTTGTTGCCGTCCTCAACACGGAGGTATTGCCAGCCGTAAGAAAGGAAACGTTCTTTCACACTCTCGGAGAAGGATTTATTTAAGTCGCCATCGAGTGAAATATCATTGGAATCATAAAGAACGACTAAGCGTCCAAGCTTCAGGTGTCCTGCAAGCGAGGCAGCTTCAGCAGATACACCCTCCATTAAATCGCCGTCACCACAAATGCTGTATGTAAAATGATTCACAAGCTCATATTTATCTTTGTTATAGACACTTGCAACATGGCGCTCTGCCATTGCCATCCCAACAGCCATAGCAATTCCTTGGCCAAGCGGACCTGTTGTCGCTTCAACGCCTTCGGTGTGGCCGTACTCAGGGTGACCTGGTGTCTTGCTTCCCCACTGACGGAATTGTTTTAAATCATCCATTGATAAATTGTAGCCTGATAAATGAAGCATACTGTAAAGCAGGGCAGAACCATGGCCAGCTGATAATACAAAGCGGTCGCGGTTAAACCAATGAGGATTTTTTGGATTATGATTCATGAATCTAGTCCATAAAGTATAGGCCATTGGGGCAGCCCCCATCGGCATTCCTGGATGTCCAGAATTCGCTTTTTCAATTGCATCAATCGAAAGAGTACGAATCGAAGTGACAGATAAATTATCAATAGTATTAAACATCAATTTCATCCTTTCATTTTCATTAGGATAATAAACACAACTTTAATAATATAGTGGAAAGGTGTTTAATTCAACAAATTGTATTAAAATAAGCCGTTAAAGCCGGTTTGTTTCTTATTTTGACACATAAAGGGCCTCACTATGTAAAAAAAGAAAACCCGTCGCTTGCGGGTTTATCTCATTAAACTCTTCAATATTAATGAAGATTATTTTCCTTCCTGGCTTTAATTTTTTCCGGGGTAACATCATTTCCCAGCGGGTCAATGATTTTTGTATTAGTTAAGGTTTCAAGCATTTGAGAACGGAAAGTTGCCAAATACTCGCTTCTTAATTTCGATTGCTCTTTAGCTTCCGCTTCCGTTAGTCCAGTCGCTTTTGCTTTTCTTGCAAGTTCATTGATTCTGGCCATCTTTTCTTTGGATAGCATACAGGAACATTCCTTTCAAAAAAACTGTGTACATGACTTCTGATTTTACTAAAAAAAAGACCTTCTGACAAGGCAGAAGGTCTACTCAGTTTGAGAGTCTATATATTCTTGGTATCTTCGATGAACGGTCGCTTTTGAAATTTTAAAGCCAAAGCCTCTCATTGTTGCGGCTATTTCTGCAAAGGTCAGTCCGTTTTTTCTTAAACGGACAATTTCTTCAACAGGAACCTCGATTTTATCCCGGCCGGAAGCTTCTCCAAGGTTCTTTAGGTTCTTTTCCGGCTTATAGCCTTTTTCAACTGCACGTTTCATCCCGCGCTTAATTTTTACATTATGAAGCTTTCGCTGGTATTCTTCGACCATACTGACAATCTTTAAGACCATGGAATCCGATTCAGAAAGCTCCAGCTCTCCGTTTTGAGAAATGCTGTAAAGTTTAATTCCCTCTTTTAAAATACAGTGTAAAAGCGCAATCTTGGCATTTCCTCTCCCCAGTCTGGTTTCATCCTGGATTAATAATGCCTGTACCTGTTTATCTTTAATTTTTTCTAAGACCTGCAGGATGCCGTTTCTTTCAAAATTATATCCGCTTGCCTGTTCTTTAATAATTGAATAGATTTCAAAATCATTCTGCTTGGCCAGCTGGATCAGTTCTGCTTCCTGTCGTTCTAATGAGGTTTCTTGTGTATCTTTATTCGTGCTGACACGACAGTAAATAATTGCTTTCATTCGTTTCCCTTCTATTCTTCCAGCGCGCTCGCCAGTTCTGTTGAAGAAATTGATGAATTCCTGCTTACCGGAATTATGATCTTCTCGCCTGGAAATATTTCATCGCCCACGTTTGTGTTATGCTTTCTAACCCAGCTGATAAACTCCTTGTTAGATAGAGAGTGCCAGCCTGAGTATTGATCTGATATTTCCCAAAGAGAATCGCCTTCTGATACAGTTATTTTTATATATGAATCTTGGTCACTTCCATTTTGTTTAACAGACAAAATGACAGCAAGAGTGCAGCTTAAAAGAATTAAAATAATGGCAAATGAGTATTGGTTCCAAATTTTTTTCATCATATTCACCTCTTACAGAATGTACGTTCGATTTATTTGTTTTCATTATAATCCGAACGTTTGTTTGTTGTCAACCGTTTTTCGAACTTATGTTTGTATATAATAGGCGAACATGTTATAATAAAGTCAACATTAACCAGGCGAGGTGCATTTTATCATGGTAAAAATATCAAAGCGGCAGCAGGATATCCTTGACTTCATCAAAGGTGAGGTTAAGAGTAAAGGGTATCCTCCTTCTGTCAGGGAAATTGGCGAAGCTGTTGGACTGGCATCTAGTTCGACTGTTCACGGCCACCTATCAAGACTAGAAAGCAAGGGACTTATTAGGCGTGATCCAACTAAACCAAGGGCAATCGAAATTCTCGAGGTGGATGCGGAAGCACATATCCCTAGAAACCATGTTGTAAATGTTCCGGTGGTTGGTAAAGTAACTGCAGGAATGCCGATTACGGCGATTGAAAATGTTGAAGAGTATTTTCCTTTACCGGAAAGACTCGCTCCACCGGATGAGCATGTTTTCATGCTTGAGATCATGGGTGAAAGTATGATAGAGGCCGGAATTCTTGACGGGGATTATGTCATAGTAAAGCAGCAGCAAACAGCCAATAACGGGGACATCGTCGTTGCGATGACAGATGAAGACGAAGCCACATGTAAACGATTTTTTAAAGAGAAAGATTATTTCCGCTTGCAGCCAGAAAATTCCACAATGGAACCTATTATTTTAAATAATGTATCTATTTTAGGAAAAGTTATAGGCGTTTATCGGCACATACATTAATCAGCTGCCGGCACTTCATGTGCCGGCTTTTTAATTTCGGGCAATATCTGGGCGGGTATTAAAACCCGGTGCCTCACAATAAAAAAGCCCCGGCTTATGCCGCTCCAGGCCTTCCCTATTTTAATAACATGCTCATATATTGGTTGCCTTCCAAAATTGGTGAACAACCATACGAACCAAATACTAGTTACTTCTATTCTGATCAGAGGTATACCTATATGCTTATTTTCAGTATTAATACTTTCCGTCACTTGTGTTTTCCTAGATTCTTATGATTTATAGCTTGTGGAGGTTGTTCCATCCAATTTTCTTCAATCATTATATCGGCACCTTCTTTGGCATAATTGAAAACCTTAGCCACAAATCTTCCATATGTCACCTGAAGATCAGTCCTCATGGATTCTGCAAGTGCAATTCCAAGTCCACTTAAAGACATGGAGTTCATGGCCGTAATGTGATTCATCATAAGCTTATCCGAAAACGGTGAAATGGTTGAATCAGTTACAAATGAATCTGATGTTGAAGGAATTGGAATACCTTCTTCAATATGAATAGAAGATATGGAACCAATTAGTTCGGAAGCCAATTCACTGCCTTTAAAAAAATAATCCGATACAGTTTTTCTTTTTGCAACCTGACCAAACCCTGTCACTAGTGCTTTCCCAATAATATTAGCTAAAATTATAGCAAACATATGAGTAATCTCCCGATTTATCAATGGTCTCTTTTCACCAAAAAAGTCAGTCATAAAACTAGAGCTTTTTACAAATGATACTTCCTTTGGAACTTCCACAGTTGGCGCTTTAATAAATAGTCCTTTCTCCAATCTAAGGTCAGCTAACATATTATACAGTTGAGCTGATTCATAAAGACAATTGGTAAAATAATGTCTAATATCAGAACGAGAAGTATGATTAAGAATCAAGGTATAATTGTGCATACCAACTCTTGCCATATAGGTTAGGTATTGTAAATAAAAAGTATCAGAAAATAAACGAGGGGCATTTACATCGACATCATTTTCATTAAAACCTAATGGTATGGGAAGATTTTCTTGGTTCTTGGTATGGACTCAGTGCCACTGCAGTAGTGG
>CAYNUT010000085.1:0-12053 GCA_964400595.1 uncultured Neobacillus sp.
GCCATGATGGTGAAAAACAGAGTGGGCAATGTTTCACTGTAAGCGGCCATCCGCCACAAATGCCTATAAGTCAATCTCCGTCCAGCAAGGCCTGCCAGAACGATTCCAAAAAACGCCAGATCTGAAACCTCTTTGAAGCTGTAGGCACTCGAAAATAAATAAAGGAAGATGGACATGAGCGGGATGATCATGCCTTTCATACCAACAGTATCGAAGAAACTAAGAAGGTCACCTCTTTTTATTTCCGTGCCCTGAAACATGGAGTATGGATAGGTTTGGCTCTTTCCGCCGGAAGCCAGTACAAATCCATCGTTTAAGAGGGCGAAGGCATTTTCCTCATCCTCCACATCTGCCGTATCCACGGCACCTGTCGGGTCAAGGATAACGGTAAAATCCTCCTTTTTAATTGTCACTGGTACTTTGGTATCTGCGGAAAGCTGTCCCTTTTTTACTGTAAAGTCAGGCAGCTCTTCTTGAATAATAGCCCTGGCCGAATCGATACCAGAAGAAATGGCTGTACTCAAGAAATATATCGAGGGCAATGTAGAAATCAGTGTCAGAAAAAAGACGTAAAGAATGGTTTTCCCGATTCCTTGAAAACGAAATACGGCAATATCTTTTGGAGAATAGATGCTTTTATAAAACTGTTTAAAAATATTCATAAAGACCACCTTCATATAAATTCACCATTCTATTGTAGCCTTTGCAGCCCGTATATACAAGGTTAGCAGTTCTTAGTGTTTTCACAAAAAAAGGCCCCATTCCCTAAAAAGAGGGGATGGGGCTTTGCCTAATTCAGGCCGCAAATTTCATAGGAACAGTTCTGACAGTCTACTTCCTGTTTTAAGTAGGCTAATTTTTTGATGGTAAACCTTTGGTTGTCATAGGAGATGATGTCCTTATCGCGCAGTTCTTTTAATGCCCGCTGAACGACCTCCCTGGTACCGTAAGTGAGATTAGCCAGCTCCTGATGTGTTAATGGCAGGTCGATAAGAATTCCGTTTTCGGTCATGATCCCATAAGAATTACATAAGCGGATCAAGATGGAATAAAGGCCGCCCTTTTTCCCATTCATAATTAAATCCTGGCATTTCATCTGCGCCTTCAGGTAGCTTGTACTCAGCCAGGACACAAGTGCATTCATGGCTTCAGAGTCTGTTGAAATAAAGTCCTCGAATTGTTCTCTTTTGACCAAGATAATTTCACAGTCCGAGAGTGTTTTGGCATAGAATTGATAGTGGGGATTTGGCTTAAAAAGCTGATACTCAACAATCAATTCCCGGTCGTTTACAATTTTTAAAATGAAATCCTTGCCCCGCAGGTGGACTCTTCCAAGTGCAATGCTTCCTTTTAACAATATATATACATACTCTGCAGGATCCTTCTCTTGAAAAAGAACGGTACCTGATTTTATTTTTTGTATAGGCTCTATTTTGTCAAAAAACTGCACCATTAAACTATAGATAGAATAGCTGCTTAACTGCATGAATGCCACTCCTTCAATACCCTTCTAGTTTGATTAAAATCAATTATAAATAACATGTCAATATAGCTTTTACAAATAATGGATGAATCTGCAGCTTGCTATGACAAAAATCGTTGACAGGATGGGATTTGGTGAATCATGACAATTTTTCGAAAAATGATGAATCAACAATATTTTTGGTATAAATTTTTTCGCATGGGGGATTGTAATTATGTTGTGGTCTAAGCATTTTATTTGAATCGGTTCACCAACTTTGATATCTTTAGGACAAAGCTTTAGAAATTTTCTAAAATTATCCTGTTTTTTTAGAATCTAAAGCCTCAAATAATACTTTTACATAGGGAGGAATTTTTCATGGCATTTGAACTACCTAAATTACCTTATGCGGAGGATGCACTTGAGCCGCACATTGACAAAGAAACAATGAATATCCACCATACTAGACACCACAACACATACGTAACAAATTTAAACAATGCATTGGTCGGAAATGAAGAATTGCTTTCAAAATCTGTTGAAGAAGTCATTTCAAACCTGGATGCGGTTCCTGAAGCTGTGCGCACAGCAGTCCGCAACAATGGCGGAGGTCATGCCAACCATTCATTGTTCTGGCAAATCCTTTCTCCAAATGGCGGCGGTGCCCCATCTGGCGAATTAGCGGATGCTATCAATAGTAAGTTTGGCAGCTTTGAAAGCTTTAAGGAAGAGTTTGCAAAAGCAGCAACGACTCGCTTTGGCTCCGGCTGGGCATGGCTGTCTGTAAGTAACGGTGAATTGGAAGTATCAAGCACACCCAACCAAGATTCCCCATTAATGGAAGGTAAAACACCAATCCTTGGCCTTGATGTTTGGGAGCATGCTTATTATCTAAAATATCAAAACAAACGCCCTGATTACATCGGTGCTTTCTGGAATGTTGTGAACTGGGACGAAGCAGCAAAACGCTACAACAAAGCAAAATAAATCCTAGATCTAAAAAAGTCAAGACAGCCTTTTCGGCTGTCTTTTCATTTATTCGTTTTCCTCCATATCTTGTATAAGAACATCCTGGTTGTTAAAGACTACCCTTAAGATAAAGGGGAGTTTGTTATGAGAAAAAAAATCAGGATTCTAGGTGATGTAGAGCTCACAAAGGATTTATCACTTTTACTCATGATCGGCGGCTTATATTCTCTAAGTGTGGCTCTTTCTAACACGTTTGTGAATATTTATCTGTGGAAAAAAACGGGGAAGTATTCGGATATTGCTTTATATAACCTTTCCATCGTGGTTTTGCAGCCATTAACCTTTATTTTAGCAGGCCGCTGGGCCAAAAAAATTGACAGGGTTATTGTTCTTCGGATTGGTGTCATTTTTTTAGCATTATTTTACTTGAGCGTATTAGTAACAGGCTCAAAGGCGGCAGCATTTTTGCTTCTGCTGGGCAGCTTGCTCGGAATCGGCTATGGTTTTTATTGGCTGGCTTACAATGTTTTAACCTTTGAGATCACAGAGCCTGAAACAAGAGATTTTTTCAACGGATTTTTAGGGATCCTCTCGTCCACAGGAGGCATGATAGGCCCGATAACAGCAGGTATGATTATTACAAGATTTACTAGTTATTCAGGGTATACAATTGTTTTTGGCATTTCTCTGGCCTTATTTGGTTTGGCCGTCTTGCTCAGTTTTTCTTTAAAGCCTCGTCCGGCCAAGGGAAAGTATTGTTTTAAGCGGATAATTGAGGAAAGAAAACTTAATGAAAATTGGCGTCTCATTACCAATGCTCATTTTTTTCAGGGCTTACGAGAGGGGACGTTTTTATTTGTCATATCCGTGTTTGTTTACATATCTGGGAAAAGCGAGATGGCCCTAGGTACGTTTGGCTTAATTAACTCGGGAATTTCATTTATTGCCTATTATTTAGCTTCAAGGTGGATCAAAAAACATAATCGAAAAAAAGCGATTCTTCTTGGCGGTATTCTCCTTTATGCAGCAGTAATCTTGATTGTATGGGAAATCAGCTACATCAAACTGTTAATTTATGCAGGAATGATTGCCGTTGCTTATCCGATTTTGCTTGTCCCGTACATGTCTACAACCTATGATGTCATTGGAATCGGTTGGAAAGCGGCGGAAATGAGGATTGAATACATTGTCGTAAGGGAAATATATTTAAACTTCGGGAGGATTGTTTCCATTTTAGCATTTTTAGCGGCTGTCACATGGTTTAATGCAGAAAAAAGCATCCCGATCTTACTTTTGCTATTAGGGGCAGGGCATACATTAATTTACTTATTTATAAAGAGGGTCCATCTTCCATCAGCGGAACCGCAATGAGTTTTGTTACTTATTGCGGTTTTTTTCAATCTTTTGTCACGATATGCCGAAATTTAATAATTGGTAAGTGTTCCTCATAGAAATATCCCGCTCAATCAGATAAAATAAGAATATTATGTTGACGCTTGTAGAAGGAAGTGTGTAGAAACATTGAATAAGAAAAAGAAAAAGAAAAAGTCGCATGTCACTTTTCGTTTGAACATGTTATTTTTTGTTGTATTCCTGCTTTTTTCCATTTTAATTTTCCGTTTAGGTGAAATACAAATTGTTTTTGGTGATGATTTTAAACGTGAAATTGAGCGGACAGAGGATGTGACAGTAAGCAATCCTGTTCCGAGGGGGAAAATGATCGACAGAAATGGCAAAACGATTGTCGATAATACCCCGTTAAATGCGATAACCTATACTAAGTATCCGGATGCCAAGCAAAAAGAGATGCTTGAAACAGCAGAAAGATTGGCAAAATTAATTAATAAGGATACTTCAAAAGTTCCAGTCCGTGATAAAAAGGACTTTTGGATTATGAAACATCCGAAAGAGGCCAAAGAAAAAATTACTGATAAAGAATGGGCTTTATTTAAACAAAAAAAATTGGATGATAAAGATATTTATAAACTCCAGCTTAAACGAGTTACGGATGATGAAGTGAATAGCATTCAGGGGGAGGAACTCGAAACCCTGGCCATTTACAGAGAGTTTAACAATGGTTACGCTTTAACCCCGCAAATTGTCAAGAATAAGGACGTTACCCCGGAGGAATTTGCTGCCGTCAGTGAAAGTTTAGAAAACCTTCCCGGTGTAGATACAACGACAGACTGGGAACGAAACTATGTTTTTGGCGATACCTTAAAATCCATTTTAGGAGATGTGTCCTCGTCGGAACAAGGACTTCCTAAGGACCAGGTGGATAATTATCTCGCACACGATTACAGCCGCAATGACCGGGTAGGGAAAAGCTATCTGGAACAGCAATATGAGGATGTCCTGCACGGCCAAAAGGCCAAAGTTAAAAACATCACCGATAAGTCGGGAAAAATCTTATCAACAGAAGTTGTTTCTGAAGGCCAGCGTGGAAAAGACCTAGTCCTAGCAGTTGATATGGATCTTCAATCCCAGGTGGAAAAAATTATTGAAGAAGAAATGTGGAGCGCCAAGCAAAAAGCAAATACGGGCCTGCTTGACCGGGCATTTGTTGTTGTCATGGATCCTAATACCGGTGAAATCCTGTCAATGGCCGGGAAAAAAATCGGAAAAAATGAAGAAACAGGTAAACCGGAAATGCAGGACTATGCATTTGGTACCTTTACTACCTCTTATAACGTGGGTTCCGCAGTTAAGGGTGCGACAATCTTAACCGGATATCAGACAGGTGCCATTAAACCTGGCGATACGCAGCTTGATGAACCATTAAAAATTAAAGACACAAAGGTAAAGAAATCATGGAAAACTTTTGGGAGAATTAATGATCTCAGGGCTCTTCAAGTTTCTTCCAACGTATATATGTGGAAAACTGTTATTGAAATGGCTGGCGGTCATTATGCAGCAAATCAGCCGCTGCCGCTTGATTATGCAGCATTTGATACAATGCGGAAATCATTCAGCCAGTTTGGTCTTGGTGTAAGAACTGGCATTGATCTTCCAAACGAAACCCCAGGGGTAGCAGGAAGCGAAAAAAAACCGGGTTTGCTGCTTGACCTTGCCATCGGACAGTATGATATGTACACACCTCTGCAGCTTGCCCAATATGTATCGACAATTGCGAATGGGGGCAACCGCGTGCAGCCGCATATTGTGAAGGAAATCCGCGAACCGGTTATGGAATCGAATGAACTTGGTCCAATCGTGCAGGAAATCGAACCGAAGGTCCTTAATCATGTTGATATGAAGGATGAATGGATTAAGCGGGTCCAAGAAGGCTTCCGCATGGTTATGCAGGTAGGCGACGGTACAGCTGTGGGCTACTTTAAGAGTGCTCCCTATAATCCTGCAGGAAAAACAGGAACAGCCCAAGCATTTTATTACGGGAGCGACAGATCTAAATGGGGTACCCCTGTAATGAACCTAAGTCTTGTCAGCTTTGCCCCTTCTGACCATCCGGAAGTAGCGATGGCGGTTGTGGTTCCGTGGGCATATCAGGGAAACAGCGGTCCTAGCATTAATAACTTGATTGGCAGAAGAGTGCTGGATGCTTATTTTAATCTGAAGAATACTCGTCAGTCCGGAACTTCAGATGCTGCTGCAAACAACGCAAATGCCGATGGAGCACAAAGTGCAGGTAATACTGGAACCAATACAAATTCAAATCAAAACAGCCAGCAAACAGGCCAATAAAATCAAAAAAACACTTGTCTCTTGAGGCAGGTGTTTTTTCTTATGTCCTGCTCCAGTTCCAGCCCCAGCGACTAGAGTAATCGCTAAACGGGCAGAATAAGAAAGAATATTATATTCGACTTTGAGAAATGTCCAGCTTCAGGCGCCTTCCACTTTTCTTTGAATTTACAATAACTAAACATTCTTTTACACATCCTTTACATTCCGTTAAAACTGCTTTAACAGTCAAGATTTATTCTTATAACTGTAAGACAAACATTAAAGCCAAAATTCTTAGGGGGAGTTAAAGAAATGAAAAACTTGAAGAAATTAGGCCTGATCGTATCAGTTGCAGCATTAGTTTTATTAACGGCTGCCTGCGGAGGAAAAGATTCTAATAAAGGTGACTCGGCTAAAGGAAGTAAAGAGCTATCCGGCTCATTAGTCATTTCCGGTTCATCTGCTATGCAGCCGTTAATGGCGGCCGCAGCTGAAGAATTTATGAATGAAAATCCAAAAGTAGATATTCAAGTTAATGCCGGCGGATCTGGTACCGGATTATCCCAGGTTGCTGAAGGCTCGGTTCAAATTGGCAACTCGGACGTTTTTGCTGAAGAAAAAGAGGGCATTCCGGCAGATGAGCTTGTTGACCATAAAGTAGCAGTTGTTGGCATGACAGCAGCTGTGAACCCTAATGTCGGCATTAAAGATATTTCTAAAGAAGATTTAATTAAAGTATTCACTGGGAAAATTACCAACTGGAAAGAACTTGGGGGCAAAGACCAAAAGGTCGTTCTCGTAAACCGTCCGGACTCTTCAGGCACTCGTGCAGTGTTCAATAAGTTTGCTCTTGATGGTGCAACACCAGCAGAAGGAATTACGGAAGACTCTTCAAACACGGTTAAAAAGATCATTAATGAAACTGACGGTGCAATTGGTTACCTTGCATTCTCATACTTTACTGATGACTCAGTCACACCGCTTTCCATCGATGGTGTAAAACCCACGGCTGAAAACGTACAATCAGGAAAATTCCCTGTTTGGGCTTACCAGCATTCTTACACGAAGGGTGAGCCTAAGGGATTAGCTAAAGCATTCCTTGACTATTTGATGTCAGATGACATCCAAAACACATTATTAAAAGACCAGGGTTATCTTCCTGTAACAAAAATGACAGTAGAACGGGATGCTAAAGGGAATCAGAAAGACCTATAAAAGGTTGTTGTAAAAAAATGGGTAAATGGAGATGAACATTTACCCTATTATGCCTTATTTTAGAGGTGGTTGTTGTTTATGGAAAAACTTATACCTGCAAAGGAACGATTGCTTAAAACTCAAAGAAGTCTATTTGATGGTGAATTACGCGGAAGAATCCTCGTTCTTTTGTGTGCTGTTATCATGATCTCCACAACCATATCCATTACCATTTTCCTTGGTACAAAAGGTCTGCAATCGTTTAGTAAAAATGGTGTCAGCCTTGTTGAGTTTATTACTAGCAAACATTGGAATCCGACAAATCAAGCAAACCCTCAATACGGGGCATTTCCATTTATTTTTGGATCGTTTGCGGTAACATTCTTATCGGCATTGGTGGCCGCACCATTAGGGATCGGCGGGGCAATTTTTATGACGGAAATTGCACCTTCCTGGGGAAGAAAAATTCTCCAGCCCGTCATCGAGCTTTTGGTTGGAATCCCGTCAGTTGTGTATGGATTCATCGGGCTTACCGTCTTGGTGCCTTTTATTCGGGAACATATCGGCGGACTCGGATTTAGCTTGCTTTCCGGAACGATTGTCCTATCGATTATGATCTTGCCGACGATTACGACGATTGCAACGGATGCAATGAGTTCACTTCCAAAAAATCTCCGGGAAGGTTCTTATGCGCTTGGTGCGACAAGATGGCAGACTATCCGGAAAGTGCTTATACCGGCTGCGTTGCCTTCCCTATTAACTGCTATTGTTTTAGGGATGGCCAGAGCTTTTGGAGAAGCCTTGGCAGTTCAGATGGTGATTGGCAACGTAAGGGACCTGCCGGCAAGCTTATTGGATGCATCAGCTACGTTAACGACCATCATTACACTTAACATGGGACATACAACCTACGGCAGTGTGGAAAATAATACGCTTTGGTCAATGGGCCTTATTTTATTACTAATGTCGTTCGCATTTATTCTCCTCATTCGCTATCTTTCTTCAAGGAGGAAAACGTAATGAACAGTAAAACGGCGGATCGTATCGCAACGGGAGTCTTTATTGCCATAGCCATTATCATCATTTCTATTCTTGGCGGACTCTTTTATTACATTTTGGTGAATGGATTAAAAAATATCTCGCTTGATTTTCTGACTTCTCCATCAAGCAACGTGCGCGCAGGCGGCGGCATTCGCGATCAGCTTTTCAATTCCTTTTATATTTTATTTATTACGATGGTAATCGCCGTACCACTGGGAGTTGGCGGCGGCGTTTATATGGCGGAATATGCGAAGCCGGGGAGAATAACAGAGATTATTCGTTCATGTATTGAGGTATTGGCATCTCTTCCATCTATCGTAATTGGGATGTTTGGCTTATTAATGTTTGTTAATTTGACAGGATGGGGCTATACCATTTTAGGGGGAGCATTAGCGCTGACTGTATTTAACCTGCCAGTCATCGTTCGTGTCAGTGAGGATGCCATCCGAGCCGTTCCCCGTGACTTAAAGGAAGCAAGCCTTGCCTTGGGGGTTACCCATTGGCATACGATTAAAACGGTTTTATTACCGAGTGCCTTTCCATCGATTTTAACAGGGGTTATTCTTGCTGCAGGCCGTGTGTTTGGGGAAGCAGCTGCCTTATTGTTTACAGCAGGCCTTTCAACACCAAGACTAGATTATACAAACTGGAATCCATTTTCGGAACAATCACCATTAAATGTATTTCGTCCTGCAGAAACCCTGGCTGTTCATATTTGGTCAGTCAATACACAGGGATTAATTCCAGATATTGAAGAAGTATCAAATGGCTCAGCAGCGGTTCTCGTTATTTCCGTATTAATTTTTAACTTATCAGCCCGTTGGGTTGGCAGTCTGATTCATAAGAAGGTCACGGCGACAAAATAAAGGACGGGGTGAATGATGGTTACAGCTATTATGGAAAAAAACAAAACAGAACAAATTGTTCAGTCAAACAGCCAAGTGCAAAAGGAACCTATTTTAAAAGTAAATAATTTAGAGATATTTTACGGCGATAAACGAGCGGTAAACGGGATCACCATGGAAATTGAAAAAAATTCTGTCACAGCTCTGATCGGCCCCTCCGGGTGCGGGAAATCAACCTTTTTACGCAGCATTAACAGAATGAATGATCTAATCCCCGGGGCAAGAGCGGTTGGTGAAATCATGTATGAAGACCTCAATATTTTGTCAGAGCAAATTAATGTGGTTGCCTTAAGGAAGGAAATTGGGATGGTTTTTCAAAAACCAAACCCGTTTCCAAAGTCAATCTATGAAAATATTACGCATGCCCTGAAATTTAACGGTATCAAAAAGAAAAGCCGGCTCGATGAAATAGTCGAGGAGAGCCTGCAAAAGGCAGCATTGTGGGATGAAGTAAAGGACAGACTTCATAAATCCGCCCTCTCGCTCTCAGGAGGGCAGCAGCAGCGTCTTTGTATTGCCAGGACCATCGCAATGAAGCCGACTGTCATGCTTCTTGATGAACCATCATCAGCGCTAGACCCCATCTCCAATGCCAAGGTAGAAGATTTAATTGTGGATTTAAAAAAGGATTATTCCATCATCATTGTCACCCATAATATGCAGCAGGCTTCCCGCATTTCTGATAAAACTGCCTTCTTCCTTAGCGGTGATTTAATAGAATACGATACAACCGAAAATATCTTTACCAATCCATCTGTAAAAAAGACTGAAGAATATATTTCCGGAAGATTCGGATAAAAAGGGGGGAGACATTGTGGCAATTTCAATTTTGACTCGGGAAGTTTTTGATGTAAAGGACCTTAATCTATGGTATGGGGAACATCATGCCCTAAAAAATATCAACTTTCCGATTAATAAAAAAGAGGTAACCGCGATAATCGGTCCATCCGGCTGCGGCAAATCCACTTTTATTAAAACCCTGAATTTGATGATTAATATGGTTCCGCATGTGAGAATGACGGGCGAAATCAATTTGAATGGCAAAAATATTTTAGATGAGAAAATGGATCTTGTTGAACTTCGAAAGCACGTTGGCATGGTATTTCAAAAGGGCAATCCTTTTCCTCAATCCATCTTTGATAATGTTGCTTATGGCCCCCGCATTCATGGAATAAAACGAAAAACACATTTAGAAGAGATTGTCACCAAATCATTAATGGACGTGGCATTATGGGATGAAGTAAAGGACCGTTTACATGCACCTGCATTAGGATTATCCGGAGGGCAGCAGCAAAGGTTATGCATCGCCCGGGCGCTGGCAACTAAACCGGATGTGCTGCTAATGGATGAACCGACATCAGCGTTAGATCCGATTTCCACCTTGAAAATAGAGGAATTGATTTTAGAATTAAAAGAAAAATATACAATTGTAATTGTCACTCATAACATGCAGCAGGCATCACGTGTTTCAGATAAGACGGCATTCTTTTTAATGGGTGAATTAATTGAGCTGGACTCGACTTCGACAATCTTTTCAACACCAAAGGATTCACGTACTGAAGGCTATATTACCGGAAGATTCGGATGAGGTGACGAAAAATGAGTACAAGATCAAATTTTGATAACAATCTTAAACAGTTAAAAAAAATGCTGATTGAAATGTCGGGTAAAACGGAGGATAAAATTAGGGAAGCCATGGCGGCCCTCATGACCCAGGATATCATGAAGGCGAAGGAGATCATTGCCGCTGATTATGAAATCGATGAGCTGGAACAGGAGATTAATACGAAGGCATTGCTAATGATTGCCAAAGAAGCTCCGGTCGCAACAGACCTAAGAAAAATCAATGTCGCCTTAAAGGTTTCATCTGAAGTGGAACGGATGGCAGATATGGCAGTCAATATCGCTAAATCGGCCATGCATATCGGCAAAGAAAAGCATATCAAAGAATTAGAGGAAATACCGAAAATGATGGAGCTGGCATTGGAAATGGTTTCAGAGTCGATGACAGCCTATTACTGCGAGGATATAAATCTCGCCAAAAAATGTGCCGAAAGAGATGATGAGGTTGATAAATTGTTCGGCCGCCTGATTAATGAGCTCCTAATCAATATTCCAAAAAATCAAACCTACTTAAACCAAATTATCCAATTAGCTTTTATCTGCCGATTTATTGAACGAATTGCAGACCATTCTACCAATATCTCAGAGAATGTGATCTTTCTAGTGACAGGGAAACGCTATAACTTAAATGCCTAATATACTTTTTTAAAAGATGAGCTGCATCAGCCCATCTTTTTTGCATATTATGGCAATATACGACAATTTGCGTTTATTGTCTGCCTCTTCAACTGGTGTTACGATTAAATTATCAAATATTATGAATTTATTTGTTTTTTTCAGCATATAATGATTAGTTGCAGATCGGAGGAAAATACTGAGATGAAGGCAAGACTTATTACCCACGAAAAAATAATGCTCTCCTGGAATGTTTCCGAAATACCGGAAAAATTGGCTTCTTTATATTTTAACATTCATTTTGAAGACCTCATTTGTTTAATAAGAATTTATGATGTGACGGATATCCTGTTTAATGGGAAAAATGCTCATCACTACTATGAAATATCTGTCCCTTATCAAAATGGATTTTGGTATGTAAAAGGATTGAAACCAAATCGAAGTTACCTGGCAGACCTTGGTGTTTATATTTCTGAAAATCACTTTTTCCCGCTTGTCAGGTCCAATTCTGTTCAGACCCAAATGGAGGAAGGGAAAGGGGAAATGGGGGAAAATTTAGCTGT
>CAYNUT010000085.1:12063-16295 GCA_964400595.1 uncultured Neobacillus sp.
TTAAGGAGAATAGTCCTAAATGGAAAGATCATGTCAGCACCTACAGTTATTACTCATTGGAGGATAAAAATGATTAATGCATATTCACAGCAGACTGAGTTGGAGCAAAGGTACCCTCAGAACCCGCAGCTAAAAATTCTCATGCTTTGCTGGGAATTCCCTCCTAATATGGTCGGTGGACTTTCACGGCATGTATTCGGGCTGTCTGTCCAATTGGCAAAAATGGGTCATGAAGTCCATGTTCTTACAGCCTGTAATGGCAATCTGCCATCCTTTGAGAAGATGAACGGTGTGAATGTTTACCGGGTCACCCCATTAAACGGCCATGATAATCAATTTCTATACTGGATAGGCGGACTGAATTTAGCCATGGCCATTAAGGCGGAAAAATTGGCCCAGAAGACCCATTTTGATTTGATTCATGCTCACGATTGGCTTGTCGGCTCTGCAGCTGTTATCTTAAAAAATCTCCTCGGGATCCCGCTGCTGTCAACCATTCATGCCACCGAGCATGGGAGAAATAACGGCATTCATAACGAGATGCAGCAATTTATTCATGAGAAAGAAAAGCAGCTAATTTCTTATTCAGACCAAATCATTGTTTGCAGCGAATACATGAAGGATACACTTGCATCTATTTTTCAAGGTGAGGAAAAAAAGGTTGTCATCATCACAAATGGAATTGAATTGCCCATTGTTGAATTAAAGTCGGCCGAGATTTTTCCGGAACTGGCAAACAGAAATTACATTTTTTCAATTGGAAGAATGGTAAAAGAAAAAGGGTTTGATACCCTTTTGGAAGCGGCTGCCATCGCGAAAGAAATGAATCTGAATTACTTTTTCATCATCGCCGGGAAGGGACCGATGCTTGATTCGTACCGGCGTCAGGCAGAGGAAAGGAAGCTGCAAAATCATATTGCTTTTGTGGGCTTTGTCCAAGATGAACAAAGAAATGCCCTCATCCAGGACTGTGAAATGGCTGTCATTCCCAGCCTTTATGAACCATTTGGGATTGCGGCACTGGAAATGATGATTCTTGGAAAGCCAACAATTGTTTCCAATACCGGAGGGTTGAAGGGAATTGTGAAGCATCTGCAAACTGGTTTACTGATGATTCCGGAGGATGCCCATAGCTTGCTTGAGCAAATTCAATTTCTCTCGAAAAATCCTGAAAGGGCAAATGAAATTGGCAGAATGGGAAGTGATATGGTGAGAAATTTGTATGGCTGGAAACGGATTGCAGCTAAGACAGCCAGAATCATGAAAGACATATTGTTGGATAGTCAAGTCAATGGAGAAGCACCAAATATACTAAAAAATAAATTGTAAATAAGGTGTATACTATGATGAACGTAATCGAACAAAAAAATAAACAATCGCTAATGGGGTTCCCGGAAATGGACCAGCTTCAGTTTGTTCCTGGAATTTGGGTAAAAGGGAAGTACATTTGGCTGCAAAATTGTATGGAGAAGGTACTTTACGAGGAAAAACTGGTCATGAAGGTTAAACAGGAACCCATTCACTCGAAAATTCGCTTTTATAGTGTATATGTCAGCAATCATGGAAATAGTCCTAAAGAGGTTAAGGTCATGGCCATGCATTATTTTTCCAGTGTGAATCAGAATAATTTAACGTTTATTTCTCCGAATGACAGCAGGATATTCCACCTGGCTGATGATCTGGTTTTTCTCGTTAATGCTAAATACAATGGCAGCGGATTGAAAGAGTATACGACGGCGCAGCAATGGAATGCATTTACTGATAAAGTTTGGAGCTCTGTTCAAACCGGAAGATTACACTATCAGCCAATGGCAAAAGGCCCCTCAGCAAGCATTTTTACGATGAAAATGTACATTCACCCGCATGAGACTTGTAAAATGCATATTTGGAGCATTGCCGGACCTGATAAAAGTGAAACAATTGCCATTGAGAAGGCTCTTTTAAAACAAATGGAATGCATTTAACTTTGACAACTGTCCAGCTCCAGCGCCCAGCTGCTAGTGGACATCGCTAAACGGGCGCTCCGCTTTTCGTAAAAACTACTAGCATTTCCTTTTGAAAAGTGATATTATAGAAAAGTCGTATGAACGAACTAGCTTAATCGTTTGGAGGGAAATTGACATGCGTGTGAATATTACGTTAGCTTGCACTGAGTGTGGAGATCGTAACTATATTTCAACTAAAAATAAACGTAACAATCCAGATCGTCTTGAGCTTAAGAAATATTGCCCAAGAGAAAAGCGTACAACAGCACATCGCGAAACAAAATAAGCAGTGGGAGCTTCCTACTGCTTTTTTTGTTGTCTGAAAAGGGGATAGAAAATGATGGATAAAAACTCTGTTCGTAAGCAAATGAAAGAAACACTTTCAAACCTTTCTGCGCCTATTTATGAAGAGTATTCAGCGAAAATCGCCTCCAGACTTTATGAAGAAAAAGCTTGGAAACAGGCCAATGTAATCGGCATTACGATTTCGAAGCCTCCGGAAGTCGATACATATCCAATTATTCGTCATGGATGGGAAGCGGGAAAACAAGTGGTAGTACCAAAATGTTATCCTAAGGTGAAAAAGTTATCCTTTAGAAGGTTAACTGATTTTATGCAGCTTGAGTCGGTATTTTATGGCTTATTGGAGCCGATGGAAGAAGTCACTGCCGAAGTAGAAGCGGAAAGCATCGACCTCTTAATCGTACCTGGTTTGGCTTATACAAAAGAAGGGTTTCGCCTTGGGTTTGGCGGCGGTTATTATGATCGGTATTTACAAGGCTTTAACGGGGATACATTATCGCTAGCCTTTAAAGAACAAATGATTTCGCAGCTTCCGGTTAAAGACCATGATATTCCTGTTGGAAAAATCATTACACCGGATGAGGTTATAATAAGATGATGATGGAAGCTATATTAATGATTGCTGTGATATTGGTAACCGGTTTAGCCGGGTATAAAGTAAAGTCATTGACCAACTCGGGGGCGATTGCCGCCTTTATTACGGGCCTGGGAGTATTTTCAGGTTTTGGTGTCAAGGGGCTTCTTCTTCTTGGAACCTTCTTCGCCACTTCAAGCATGTGGTCAAAATTTAAGAGCTCCTATAAAAGCAAGATTGAAGAAAAATTAGCAAAAGGGGCACGAAGAGACTGGCTGCAGGTGATGGCAAACGGGGGAACAGCCGTCCTGTTTAGCCTCATGTATTATTTTGACCATAATAACATCTGGCTGATTGGATTTGCGGTAAGTATAGCGAGTGCCAATTCTGATACCTGGGCATCCGAAATTGGCAGTTTAAGCAAACATGACCCGCTGTTTATTCGTACATTTAAGCGGGTTGATAAAGGAACATCAGGGGCAATTAGCTTGTTAGGCAGTACTGCAGCATTCGGAGGCTCATTATTAATAGCGATGATGAGTTTTTGGCTGTTTTCTTTAAGTATTGGAGAGTGCCTGCTTATTTTATTATTCGGCTATTTAGGGAATGTCATTGATACCCTTTTTGGCGCCTTTTTTCAGCGGGCATATGTTTGCCCTCAGTGCGGAGTGAAAACAGAGAAAAAGCAGCATTGCGGACACTTGACCACTAAAATCAAGGGATTACAATTTATTGATAATGACATGGTTAACTTTCTTTCCGGCTTCTTCGCATCATGGTTAGCGCTATTGTTTATTTAGAAACTCGAATAATAAGAGTTTGAGACTGTAACAATATCGATAAATAAACAACATTTTCACAGTGTTTTTATTGTAATAAATGAATGTGATATGGTATACAATTTATATTGGATAGAGTAAAACACACTTAAATAAATACCCTTTTTCGACAAGGAGGAATAGTTATGAAAAATCGTGTGAATAGAGTAGCTTTAGTTGGGACAGGCTTTGTTGGTTCTAGCTATGCGTTTGCCCTCTTAAACCAAGGGATTACAGAAGAGCTTGTTTTAATAGACTTAAATAAAAACAAGGCTGAAGGCGACGCGATGGATTTAAATCACGGGCTTCCATTCTCCCCATCTCGGACCAAAATATGGTTTGGCAGCTATGAGGATTGCGGCCAGGCAGACCTTGTCGTCATCACCGCCGGTGCCAATCAAAAACCGGGGGAAACAAGGCTCGATCTTGTAGAAAAAAATACGAAGATTTTCAAGGGGATTGTCGAGGAAATTATGTCAGCGGGTTTTGATGGTATATTCCTTGTGGCTACCAATCCGGTGGATATTCTTACATACGCCACATTAAAGATAT
>CAYNUT010000086.1:0-12870 GCA_964400595.1 uncultured Neobacillus sp.
TGCTTTTTTCTAATTTAGGTGTAACTATAGGTCTTCTAGTTACACGAAAACTCGCAAATTTACCTTTTTCGAGTAAAAAGGGCCCCTCTAGTTACATGAAAATTCGCTTTTTTCTAGTTTAAGTGTAACTATAGTTCTTCTAGTTACACCTAAACTCGCATTTTGCCTCTTAAGGCACTCAAGTTACATGATATTTACCACTTTTTTCTCCACGAACACAAGGAGAGTCTAAAACAAAACCACTGACACAGTTTTTTCGATATCGGTCGACTAGAGCCATTATAAAAGCCCGCCACCCTCAAAAAAGAACTATTGCTTCTAAAAGACTTAGTACCAACCTAAGTAGTATAATTAATTTGAAACAGACAAATTCGACATCTAGATAAATCGAAGGGGGGAGTTCAGATGAGTTTCTTCTCAGCAGGTTTAATCTTGAGTCATTGGGGTTTCTATTTAATTGGCTTTTTGCTGTGGGGATTAATTGTAGCATCTGGAGTGCTGTTTATCTGGGCTTTATGGAAAGAATCTTGGAAAGCCTTTTTGATAAGCGGGATATCTTTTTTAATCCCATCCGTTGTTCTTTCCACACAGCACGGCTGGTTCAGCTTGTTTTTAATTTTGCCGCTGACAGCTTTTATCCTTAGTTTTTTTACGAAAAAAAGATTTAGCATGTAAAAAGTAAGAGGCGATTCAAATATTTGAATCGACCTCTTTTTTATTTTAATCAAGCTTTTAAAGGAGATAGAAGATCAATAAAGCGCTCGAAAGGCAGCTCGCAGGCCGGGTATTTCTCTAAAAGATCAAACATTGTGACTCCTTTTTCGTTCACTTGAGCCAGATATACTTCTTCTGCAGCTAGGGACTCTAATTCCCGCTTATGCGGCGGACAGACCGTATAGGAAGCAAGTTCCTTCAGCTGATCTTGAGTGATGATTTCCATCAAATCCACACTAAAGCTCAGCAGATCCCAAGCGCGAACCGGAAAATCAAAAGGCAGATGTGCCGCATCCTGGCGATTTCCATGTAAAATTAAGTGAACATTTTTGTCTAAACCAAAGCGGTAAATAACCCGCTGCACTAATTCCGTCGCATTATGCCGCAGGACACTGACCTCGCCGCTAACAGTTTTTTGCAAAAATGCCTCATCAGAAATGGAGCCGCTCAAACCATTAATGAACTGGATACTCAGCGTTGTCCCGGACTCCTTGGCATTTTCAGCCATTTTGATGCCAAGGGCGGAAAATACATCCGGCCACAACTGCTTATGCCAATCCTCAAATTGCTTCTCAAAATCACCGCTCGCATCTCCCTGGCCTTTTGGAATCAGTCGAACAGTGCCTTTTTCAGCGAGGTTTTCATCAAGTAGGTTAGGTATGTTTTGATAGTTACTTGCACATTTCATGTGCCCGCATCCAAAAACCGCAAAACGGACTCCATTTAATGCCTCTAGATCGACTTCCTTCAGCCACTTCACAAATTTGCGCGCATTTTTCGGTGGATTCCCATTGTAGGAGGAAGTGATGATGAATACCGCACCTTCCTGAGGGAGCATGCCGACAAACTCATCTAAAGGCGCAGCCTCGCTTTTGAAGCCTTTGAACCGTGCAGTTACCGCTAAATCTCGGGCAATCCCTTCAGCTGTTCCCATATTCGATCCATATAATACTAGAAGTGGTGTGTTGTGCGCCACTACATTAGAATGTTCAGAATCTATTAAAGGCTCCCGTTTTCCATCAACTGAACCAGCTTCATTTTGCATTAAAGGTACCGAATAATAGCTCTCGCGCGGACGAACCTGCATAGTTAATCCATCCGGCTTGAGGGTTAACGTCTCCTTGATTTCAAGCTGATAATTGGTATGATCAATAAGCTGGAAGTGCTTTAAAATCATCCCCATTAAAAGGGTTGCTTCGTGCATCGCAAACTGCTGACCGATGCAGGCACGCTGCCCATTTCCAAATGGTTTAAAGGCATGATGCGGAACCTTTTTCGGATCTTCAAAGCGCTCTGGTCTGAATTTCTCCACGTCTTCTCCCCAGGCATCGGTATCTCGGTGAAGCTTAATATTGAGGATATTAACAACATCCCTCTTTTTAAGGGGATATTTTCCTGAGAGTACAGTATCCTTCTTGGCATATAACGAGAAGATTGGTGCAGTCGGCCAAAGCCTTAAGGATTCATTTAAAATCATACGAATGTACTTTAGATTGCGGACCTGGTGATAGGTTGGAATGGAACCCGTCAAAACCCGGTCCACCTCTCGATAAGCTTTTTCCAGCTTATCAGGATTTTTCAATAAGAAATACAAAGCAAAAGAGAGTAACCCGCTTGTGGTTTCATGTCCGGCTATTAAAAAAGTAATAATTTGATAGCGGATATTTTCGTCACTCAGCTTTTCGCCGGTTACCGGATCTGCACAGTCCAGCATCCTGGATAAAAGGTCTTCGGCTTCCGGATTCTCACTGGATTTCCGTTCTTCAATAATCCGGTCAACAAGGGTAAACATGTATTGGATATCCCTGTTAAACTGGCGCTTTTTCTTTACCATCAGTTTATCCTGCAAGCCAAGGCGGTTGCTTTGATTCATCGCTTCATCAAGGGCGAGGGACATACATTTAATAAAACGGTGCGGTTTTTCCCTGTAGAAGCTATTAAAACGATAATTAAAGCCGCATAAACCAATGGTATCTAAAGTGAGACGAGTCATGTCTTCAGGGACATCAATGCTGTCATCGGAATTGAGACGGGACCATTTTTGGATCAGCTGAACGGCAATATCCACCATCATTGCATGATATCCTTTCATAGCACTTTGACTGAAGCTTGGAAGAAGAATGTTATGGGCTTTCTTCCAAGCTTCCTCCTTTGTCCAGCTTGTAAACAGACCATCTCCAGAAAAAGATCGAATCTTTTGCAGCGGAGCATTGACAAGCTTATCAAACCGCGACTCATCACAAGCGTCTTTGACCAATTCTTCAGAAGAAATGAATATTCCCGTGCCTGTTGGGAATTTTAATTTAAAAATTGGACCATATGCATAAGAGAGTTTCAAAATGGATTGTGTGGGTTTATGTAAGTCTAGCTGCGGGAGATTGCCGAGAGGGCCGTACGTTTTTGGCTGCGGAATGGCAGCAAGCGTAGTAGTTTCCATATTTACCAATAAGCCATCCTTTCATTATTTCTGTTTATTTGTTAAATTTACAATTTTAAAATAATATTGTAATAGATTATAACATGCAAATATTACTAACAGAAAGTAAAACGAATGCTAAAAATTCAGACAAAATTCTACATATTTCTCGATTCCTTTGTAAAAGAATCTTTCAAAAGCTTAAAAATACTATAAACGGTTACAGTTATTTGAATGTGAATGTACTTTTTATACTGGAGGTTTATGGAATTTGAATGATGGAGTTGTTATATTAACAGAATAATGTAGAGAACACGAGTAAATTCCTAAGTTGATCCTTAAAAAAAATTCTCCTTGAATAATTTTAATGATTTCATAGTGTTAATGAGAGACATGCACTTCATTTACTGTTATGATTTTGGAGAGTGAATGTAAAAAAACAAAAGGAAGGATTACTTCTTTTAAAGGATGGGTTCAGATGGTTAATAGTGCAAGAAGAACAGAACATGATTTTTTAGGCAACAAGGACATTCCAGCAGAAGCGTATTATGGGATTCAAACCCTTAGGGCAGTTGAAAATTTTCCGATTACCGGATATCGCATTCATGAGGAATTAATTAAAGCATTGGCAATGGTAAAAAAAGCTGCTGCTTTGGCTAACATGGATACGAAACGCTTATATAGCGGTCTTGGAGTTGTCATCTCTCAAGCTGCAAATGAAATCATTGAAGGAAAATGGCATGATTGGTTTATCGTTGACCCTATTCAAGGCGGAGCAGGAACCTCGATGAACATGAACGCAAATGAAGTCATTGCAAACCGTGCCCTTGAATTGCTTGGCCATAAAAAAGGGGAGTATAAGCATCTCAGCCCAAACAGTCATGTGAACATGTCCCAGTCTACAAATGATGTGTTTCCTACAGCTATCCATATTGCAACACTAAAGCTTCTCGAAAAATTGCTTGAAACCATGGATCATATGCTTGCGGTATTCAAGAAAAAAGCAAAACAATTCGAGCAAGTAATTAAAATGGGGCGAACACACCTGCAGGATGCAGTACCGATTCGCCTGGGACAGGAATTTGAAGCCTACTCCCGGGTGGTTGAGAGGGATATCAAGCGGATTCAACAGTCGAAAGCCCATTTGTTTGAGGTAAATATGGGGGCGACAGCAGTAGGCACCGGATTGAATGCAGACCCGAAATATATAAAAGATGTCGTTACCTACTTAGCTGATATCAGCGGCTTGCCGCTAGTGAATGCGGAACATCTTGTCGATGCTACCCAAAACACAGATGCCTATACCGAAGTATCAGCGGCACTAAAAGTATGTATGATGAACATGTCAAAAATCGCGAATGACCTTCGCTTAATGGCGTCGGGACCACGAGCGGGTTTAGCTGAAATCTCTCTTCCTGCTCGTCAGCCGGGTTCATCGATTATGCCTGGAAAAGTAAATCCAGTCATGCCTGAACTGATCAATCAAATCGCCTTCCAGGTAATTGGAAATGACCATACTATCTGTCTGGCTTCTGAAGCGGGTCAGCTTGAATTGAATGTCATGGAGCCTGTATTGGTGTTTAATTTGCTTCAATCCATTAGCATCATGAATAATGGTTTCCGCACCTTTACCGACAATTGTTTAGCCGGCATTGAAGCAAACGAAGAACGTTTAAAAGAATATGTTGAAAAAAGTGTCGGGATTATAACAGCTGTCAATCCGCATCTTGGCTACGAAGCGGCAGCAAGAATTGCTCGTGAAGCAACCCTTACCGGAAAATCAGTTCGTGAATTGTGCTTGCAGCATGATGTTTTAACAGAGGAAGAGTTAGACCTTATTTTAAATATTTATGAAATGACTGAACCCGGTATTGCCGGCGCCTCATTATTAGATAGAGATTAACATAATACTGAATAAATAGTCTCCGCTCCATTTAGGGGTGGGGACATTTTTTCACTCTTTCAGGATTTCACCCCAATCAAAATGAAACTGACCCCAAGAAAAATCCAAAGCATTTTCATGTAGGATATTTTCTCCATGATGCCAACCATTCCAATGGTGGTTGTTAAGATTAAAATGATCGGGCCGACAAGGGCAAGCGAACTATTTACAATAAGCGCTTTTTCAACCGAATTAAATTTAATCATCAGGATTGCGGCGAATATCTCAATACTGCCGGATACCAGCCTCAATAAAGCCATTCCCAATACCGCTTTTTCAATAATCGTAAACATTTCGACCTCCAAAAAATAATAAGTACTACCACATTATATGTTGAAGGTTTTAATAGAAGGACAAGTTTTTAACAGGAAATATGCTGCGACGCCACAATAAAAATAGGAATATTTTTCTATGTATGGGTGATATTAAAAAATGGTTCAGCAGAGTGGAGTCAATAGAAAAATAAGTGGAGTTTTGAAATGAAGAAATTTAAAAAGGTTAAAGATGCTAAAGGGAAAGCATTGAAAAGTGATCAAACGAATAAAGACCTAGATGCGGATTTATCGAAGAACATAAAAATATTAAAGGAGCTTTTTCAGGATTGCTCTGATATTGTCTTTCGCCCATTTCTATCAGGCAAAGTGAAAGCCTATTTATTATTTGTTGACGGATTTATTGACACGAAATCGATTGAACTACACGGCTTAAAGCAGCTGATAGAGGAAAACGCAGGAGACAGAATTACCGCGGATTTATTAATAGAAAGAGTCATTTCCGTAAGCTCTGTTTTTGAAACAGAGAAATTAGATGAAGTTGTAAAAAATGTCCTTTTGGGAAATACACTCTTATTAGTAGATGGAGTTACGAAAGGGATTATTTTTGATGCCAAAGGTGGTGAAAGAAGAGGAGTTTCGGAACCTCAGACAGAATCTGCTGTTAGAGGACCACGGGAAGGCTTCACTGAGATATTGAGGGCTAATACCGCTCTTGTCCGTCATAAAATCCGCTCAAACCGCTTGAAAATACTATCGAAAGATGTTGGTGAGGAGACCAAAACAGAAATTGCCATTCTTTATGTGGAAGGTTTGGCCACACCAGATTTAATCTCAGAGGTTCAATCCCGGCTTGAGAAGATTAAGATTGACGGGATTTTGGAGAGCGGATACATTGAGGAGTTTATTGAAGACAGTCCATGGAGCATGTTTCCGCAAATTCAAAATACTGAGAGGCCTGATACAGTTGCGGCGAATCTGCTCGAAGGCAGAGTGGCAATTATTGTAGATGGGACACCTTTTTGTCTTATCATGCCGGCAACATTTTGGCAGTTTTTTCAGGCCAGCGAGGATTACTACGATCGTTTTCATATTTATATTTTTCTAAGAATCTTAAGGATATTATTTGTGTTTATAGCCCTTACTTTACCAGGAATCTATGTGGCGGTTACAACCTATCATCAGGAAATGATACCAACAACACTTCTTTTTTCGGTGGCGGCAAGCAGGGAAGCCATTCCATTTCCAATGTTTATCGAGGCGATGATCATGGAAATATCATTTGAAGCGTTACGTGAAGCCGGGGTCCGCCTTCCGCAAATCGTCGGACAGGCTGTGGGTATTCTAGGTGCCCTTGTTATTGGACAAGCCGCCGTTGATGCCGGAATCGTATCTGCCCCAACTGTCATTATTGTTTCCATTACAGGAATTGCATCCTTTACCATTCCAAGATACAATATGTCAATTTCTGTTAGAATCCTGCGTTTCCCGCTGATGATTCTAGGGGGAATGTTTGGGTTGTTTGGCGTCATATTAGGAACCCTAATAATTCTTACGCATCTTTGTAAATTGCGTTCCTTCGGAGTGCCATATTTCTGGCCGCTAGCTCCATTGTCTTTAAAAGGATTAAAGGATGTATTTATCAGAATTCCTTGGTGGGCCATGGACCGAAGACCAGATCAATTAGTAAAGCACGATACAATAAGACAAGCGGATGATTGAGAACTATCCCCCAAAAGCGAGCAAAGAAGGAGTCATTATGAGGAAAATTCGGTTGCTGCTGCCCTTTTGCTTGATTTTCATACTTTCAGGCTGCTGGGATCGAACAGAAATAAATGATGTGGCATTCGTGGTTGCATCCGGTGTTGATAAAGGTGAAAAAAAAAAATATCGCTTTTCTGTCCAAATTCCCTTGACAAGTTCAATGGGTGGTTCTGGTTCTAGCGGAGGAGGAGGAGGGACAAGCGGTGAAGGGCCATTCTTTGTAGCACAGGAGACTGGTGGAAATATTCGTGAAGCGATGGAAGATATCCAAACCAGATTATCAAGAAAGCTATACTTTGCCCACAGACGAGTGGTCATTATAGGGGAGGAACTGGCTAGGGAGGGGATTAGGGAAACGTTAAATTCAGTTTTTATTCAACCCCAATCAAGACTATCTACCTATCTTGTCATCTCCAGAGGGGAGGCTGTAAAAATGCTGGAGGCCCAGCCGAGAATGGAGCAATTCTCAGGTGAAGCCATAAGAGAAATGGCCAAAATGAACATCAATGTGACCGTAAAGGATGCCATCCAGGTTTTGGAACGGAGTGGGAAGTCAGCCGTAATTCCCTTGATTGAAACGACAGGGACGATGAAAAAGGAAAAAAACGGCAAGGAGGTATTAATGGGCAGCTTTGCTGTTTTTAAGGGTGATCAGCTTTCATTTACTTCGAACAGATCGGAAACACAGGGGATATTGTGGCTGAGTGAGCGAATGAAAAGAAAAAGCTATACCTTTCATATTTCAAAAAATCAGGAGATGACCGTGCAAATTATTGAAAATACAGTCAATCCAGACTTTGTTCCAGTTGACGGAAAACCGGCTTTTGATCTTTCAGTCAGAGTCACTGGGGCCTTACTTGAAAATGAACCAAACCTTAGGGTGGAAGATTCCGATATATATCATCTGATCATTGAAGCCTTGGAAAGTGAAATAAAGAAGGATATTCAGGGCATTATGGAACACTCCCATTCATTGGGGGTGGATATAAACGGCTTTGGCTGGTATTTATACAAAAACCACAATCAAAAATGGCAGCAGGATTGGAAAAAGAATTGGAGCACTTTGCTCCCAGGTTTAAAGGTAAATATCAAGGTAAACGCAGATATTCAAAGGCTGACCAATTCTGGAGATGCTGGAAAGGAATGACAAAATGGATGTTGGAATCATCGTTGTCTGGTTGTCTCTAGCCATTTATGCTGTCATTCTAATTAAGGCCGGGATTCTTGACAAAAAAGAACGAAAGTGGGTCTATTTCTTTGTTTTAACGGCTGTGGTTTTTTCGATATTGGTTCATTTCAATATTTCGTTTAACAGCGCTGTCACTTTTTTTAATCAAACATTTGGGAATCTATCAAGGATGGTTGTGGACATATGAAGCAAAGAATATCGAATTTGCAAATTATTTTTTTGACAGCAAACTTTATTTTTTCCTCTGCTGTAATCAGTTTACCCCAAATAATTGTCCAAATAGGGGGACAAAACGCTTGGCTTGTTCCCATCCTTTTGTTTCCCATCCTTTATCTAATCATCCTTGTCATTTTTGGAAAAAAGAGAAATCATGAGCGTTTAAACAACTTGTTTATTATTGGGAAAAATTTCAGGGCTTCAGAAATTGGATTTATCATTTTCTTTGCCTTGGTTGTTGTAGTTGCTTTTTTGCATGATTTACGAGCATTAATGGATTTTGTTGCAACCGTCCTTTTACCTGCCACCCCGATTAATATGGTAATGGTTCTGTCAATATTAACTATTTCATATATAACGTTGGCAGGGTTAGAGGTCATTTCCCGGATCAATTCTATTCACGTTGGGCTATTGCTATTCATTATCTTGATGCTGCCGTTTCTGTTAATAAATGAAATAGATTTGGGAAATTTAAAGCCTCTTCCAAGTCTTCACACGATTTCATCCCTGTTGCAGACCAGCTATCTTTCCTTTTCCTGGATGGGGGAGATGTTATTTATTATTATTATTATTGCAAATGTGAACCCTGTTCACGAGGCAAGAAATGCCGTTATTTCAGGGACTGCCGTTGGACTGTTTCTATTTTTCCTAATCTTATTCCTGGAAATTACCGTATTGGGGACCAAAATTGTTGGGGAATCTGTTTATCCAACTTATATTCTGATCCAGCAGATTAATTTGTCCGATTTTCTGGATCGTCTTGATTTAATCATTGTTGCCTTTTGGCTTCCCGCCTTTATTGCCAAGCTGGCTTACCTTCTTTATGCACTGAATCACTGTTTCAGTTTTATTTATAAATCAAATACGAATAAATTTTTGATTCCTATTGCTTTTATTTTAGGATTCCTTTCGATATTATTATTTAAAAATAATTTGGACCACCTGAATTTCTCTTTTTATACATGGAGTTCACTTGGCCTATTATTAGAGGGAATCATTGTCCTTTTCTTTGTTTTCGTTAAAAGGGTCTGCCGAAAAGAAGGAGCAGCGGATTCATCATGAAAAAACACGGTTCTCCTCAAAACCGTGTTTTTATCATTAAGATATTAGTCTTGGTTTCAAATTAATTTGATGCCGCTTACTAAGATCATGATCGCCATAATGGTCCGCAAAGGTTTAGCGGGAAATTTTGATGAAAGGGTGCTTCCTAAAATAACACCGGGAATGGAGCCAAGCAATAGATTAACCATTAATAGATAATCAACATTGCCAATCCCGGCGTGCATGAACCCTGCTGCCGTGACAAGTAAAAAAGCGTGGGCAATATCCGTTCCAACCAGCTCAGATGGACTCATGCGGTACAGATATATCATTGCTAATGCAAATAACGACCCGGAACCAATGGAGGTCAAACCGACAATAAAGCCTAATACGGCACCAATGGTAATTGTCAGTGCACGTTTTTCTTCCAGCGGCTTTTTTTGCAGATGATTCCATTCAATTTTATTTTTCATAAACGTTTTAACTAAAGTTGTTAATGCAACTAAGATTAATACGTACCCCAAGGCATGCTTAATCACCAGTTCTTGATTATGAAAAAAAGAATCAAATAGATGAAGGATTCCGACAGCACAAATGGCGCTTGGAATACTGCCGATTGCTAGGTACTTAACCAGTTTAAGATTGATCGTTTTTTGCCGCCAATGCTGAAAGGAACCAAAAAGCTTGGTGATGGAATTATAGACAAGATCTGTTCCGACCGCTATCGCTGGACTGATGCCCATTAATATTAAAACTGGTGTTAAAAGGGCAGCACCTCCCACTCCCGTTAATCCGACCATAAAGCCAATTAAAAGCCCCATTACAATAATCCCAATACTCACTAGGCACACACTCCAAAATCTGTCTAAACTGATTTACAACAATAATTTATGAAGTAGTTAAATGCCTTGTTACTTACTTTCTGCAAATGAAATAAGCAGGGCTCAGTCAAGTTTGATTCCCCACCGTTTTCATCGTTTTATTCATTACTTTCTTCATTCAGTTTGATTTTTTTACATCCAACATACAAACAAGAGAGGATATCGATGCCGGGCTTCGCTTTTGCCAATCCCTTTATATAGGGAGTTACAAGGTCTTTAAAATCGAGTTCCACTCCCTCTTCCTCTAAAATGCCATACACATACAATTTTTTTTCATCGAACAAAAAGGCAGCACTTCCAACCGCTTTGTTGGCGGAATCCACTACATTCAACACTTGATATTCAGGTGTAATCACCTCGGGAGAAAAATAAATTTGCAAGCGGATTCACTCCTTTACGAAAATTGAATTTTTTCAAATAATGTATCTTTTACCTTTGAAGGTTCCTTTTTGGCTACTCGAATCAGGAACATGCAAAGAAGTGCACAAAACAAGGTTAATCCCGCCGTTGTTAAAAACATACCTGTCCGCGACCATTCCATTAACTTACTGAATAAAGGGGGACCGATAGCCACACCTAAAAAACGCACCGAACCATAAAGCGATGTGACAAATCCCCTGCGGTCGGTTGGGACAGAACCAGTGATGAAACTATTGATGCATGGAAGGGTAAGTCCCGTTCCAATACTGCTAACGACAAGTACAGCAAAAAAGGGAATTAATTTTTTGAAGATTATTAAAGAAGCAAAAGAAGCGGTCATCATAAGTAATCCTAAAATAATTAAGGATTTCATCAGCTTCATTCTTTTGCCGATTTTGCTTCCTGTAATATAGGAAGTGGTTGTCATAAATAAAAGCGGTATTGCTAAAATACATCCTTTAATCAGGCCATCAATGTGATGGACCTTCTCGAGGATATCGGAAATATAAAATAAAGTCCCAAATAACGTAAATAAGCAGACAGCACCCGTTAAGTAGGCTGCAAATAACCAGCGTCCTTCGGTCTTAAATACAGAGATCAAACCTTTGATATATTTCCCAGCTGGAGGAGGTTCTTTTGCTGCTTTCTTTTCTTTAATAAAAAAGATGGTTAGTAGGATGGAAATAAGACAAAAGATTGGAAAAGCAAAAAATGCCGCATACCAGAACATGAGGGCCAAAAGTGAACCAATAATCGGGCTGATTACTTTTCCGAAGCCATTTGATGCTTCCACCAATCCTAAAACCTTGCTTTGCTCCCCGCCCTTAAATAAATCCCCGGTTAAGGCCATGGCAATTGGAGCCGTTCCAGCAGCACCAATTCCCTGTATTATCCTTCCTGCTAGAATCCAAGTATAAGAATTGGAAAACCATGCCGCTGCCGCCCCGGCCAATAATCCTCCGCACCCATATAAAATGAGGGCCGGAATAATAACAGCTTTCCTTGAAAAGCGGTCAGAAAGATAGCCCAAAACAGGTATGGAGATCGCTGCTGCAATCGAAAATACGGAAATAACTAAGCTGATTTTAAACTGGGAAACACCCAGTTCCGATTTCATTTTTGGAAGGATGGGAATCAACATTGAGTTACCAAGAACTAGAATTAGCGGGATTGAACCAATTGCAAAAATGGTCAAGCCTTTATGTTTTTGCTTTGGCAATGATGGACACCCCTAACTGTAAGAATAAGCGCCTTTTTATTGTTTGAGGTGTGATTGCAGTTTATACAAGACAAATGCCTAATTTATAGGGAATAAGCCTAATATTTACACTTTCACCCAATTTTTGAATAATCTATTTTAGAAAAAATGAGGAGGCTTTCCCCATGGATTTTTTAACTTTACCGGAAAGGGCTTCCGGAAATAGAACTTTCGGCCTCACTTCCGTAGTCGATTTCGGAACCCCGCTGGGAGAATTAAGAAATATATTAGCTGATTACAGCCACATTATCGATATAGCAAAAATTGGAATCGGCTCTGCCTATGTGACTCCTAACCTAAAGAAAAAAGTCGATCTATATAAGGAATATAAGGTAAAGCCATATTGCGGAGGAACATTATTTGAAAAATGTTTTTATCAAAATAAAATTTCTGAATATATCTCATATTTATCAAAACTAGGGATTGAATGGATCGAAATTTCAAATGGGACATTAGATATCCCGCTTCATGTGATAGCTGAGGTTGGATCGAAGGATTCTAATAAGGAAATGCCTATATCTGAATGGAAGGATGAAATACAACTTTTACTAGATACAGGCTGCGACTATGTCATAACAGAAGGAAGAGATTCAGGTACTTCTGGAATATATGAAAAGTGCGGCACGATAAAATCCAATTTAATTCAAGAATTACTTGAAAATCTGGACCCAGATAAAATCATTTTTGAGGCTCCTTCTCCAAAACATCAGATGTATTTCATTCAAGCAATTGGACCTAATGTTAATTTGGGAAATGT
>CAYNUT010000086.1:12880-16083 GCA_964400595.1 uncultured Neobacillus sp.
ACACAGCGCTGCGGACTAAGGAGCGAGACATTCTTTTTGGAGGAAAATGAATGCAAATTACTTTAATCAGACATCTGCCAACAGAATGGAATAAGAAAACCTGGCTGCAGGGAAGAAGGGATATAGAAATTACCGATGTAACTGAAGATTTTCATCAGAAAATTGTTAAGAATAAGAGGACACTTGAACGTTTAAAACCGTTTGATGGAGTATTTGCCAGCACGCTAAGGAGAACACATCAAACTGCCCATCTTTACGGCTTGGTGCCTGAAACAGAATCCCTATTGGACGAATTGGATTTCGGTCCATTTGAAGGGCTTCCAAAAAAAATCCTACTGCAGGAATTTGGTGAGAAATGGGTGGAAAATCCAATAGATATTATGTTGGGAGAAAGTATTCAAAATTTGGAGAAACGCGTAGTTTTATTCTTGAAAAAATACCGGAATTTCAAAAACATTTTGGTTTTTGGACATGGATCATGGCTTAGAGCAATGGTTTCGTATCAACGATTCGGACACATCAACAGGCTGAATAAAATCAGTATTGAAAACAATGAGTGCATCACTTTAAAAATATAGGGAATTCAGGAGAAATGGAGGAGGTCCATATTGACTGATATCTTAACATATCACAATTGGGATGAAGACACTGTAATGGTCCAACTGAAGCAGCTGCCGGACTATTTGGACGTTTTAAAATGGGCATTTGCGGAATACAGGGATGATATCATTTATCCGTGCAGTTTTGGAGCAGAAGGAATTGTGTTGATTGATTTAATTCAGAAGATGAATAAATCCGCCAAAATAATCTTCCTTGATACAGGTCTTCATTTTCCGGAAACCTATACATTAATTGAAGAAGTAAAAAAACGTTATCCCTACTTAGATATAAAAATGGTAAAACCGAAAATGACTTTGGAAGAACAGGAAAAATGGTATGGTGAAGAGTTGTGGCGTGATAATCCCAATCTTTGCTGCCACATGAGAAAAGTAATGCCCTTAAAAGATGCATTAAGCGGCGCCAAGGCCTGGATTTCCGGTTTACGGCGCGAGCAGTCACCCTCAAGAAGCAAAACCCAGTACATTAATAAAGACGGGAAATTCCAGAAAATTAAAATCTGCCCGCTCATCCATTGGACTTGGGAAGATATTATGACCTATATTCAATTAAACCAACTGCCTTATAATCCATTACATGATCAAGGCTATCCAAGTATTGGCTGTGCGCCTTGCACACTGCCAGCGCTTGAAATAGGGGATTCCCGCTCAGGGCGATGGGCAGGGTCATTAAAAACAGAATGCGGGCTTCATCAAACATAATTGGGGAGAGGAAAAATTGTGAGTAATAGTATTCCGCACGGCGGTAAATTGGTGAATCGAATGGATTTTTATCTACCGGTGGACTATTCACTTAATTATGTGGAACTAGACAAACTGGAATTAAGTGATTTAGAACTAATTGCAAATGGGGCCTATAGTCCTTTAGAAGGTTTTATGGGAAGAGATGACTATGAATCCGTCGTTCACAATATGAGGCTGGCAAACGGACTTCCCTGGTCTATACCAATCACCTTGGCAATTGACCATATAAAAGCAAATAAACTAAACAAGGGTGATACGATAAATCTTGTTCACAACGGAAAAGTATACGGTGTCATGCAAATTGAAGGGATTTTTTCGCCTGATAAGGGGATTGAGGCAGAACTTGTCTATAAAACGAAGGACCTCGCTCATCCGGGGGTAAACAAACTTTTTAAACGACCAGATCTTTATTTATCAGGACCTATTACACTTATCAATAGACCGGAAAAAAGTAAGTTCCAAGAGTTTTATTTAGACCCAATTGAAACAAGAGAAAAGTTTATCCAGCAAGGATGGGAATCAGTCGTTGGTTTTCAAACGCGAAATCCAGTTCATCGTGCACATGAATATATTCAAAAATCAGCACTTGAAATGGTAGATGGCCTATTTCTAAATCCGCTTGTTGGGGAAACAAAGTCTGATGATATCCCCAGCGATATTAGGATGAAAAGTTATCAGGCTTTATTGGAAAATTATTATCCGAAAAACAGAGTTTTCTTGTCCGTATTCCCGGCGTCGATGCGCTATGCCGGTCCTAGGGAGGCTATTTTTCATGCCATTGTGAGGAAGAATTTTGGCTGCACCCATTTTATTGTGGGAAGAGACCACGCCGGGGTAGGGAATTACTACGGGACATATGATGCGCAAAAAATATTTAGTCATTTTCATGAAGATGAACTAGGGATCAAACCATTATTTTTTGAACATAGCTTTTATTGCAAGAAGTGCGAAAATATGGCATCAGAAAAAACATGCCCGCATGACCGGCAATATCATATTATTTTATCAGGAACAAAGGTAAGAGGGATGTTGAAAAATGGAGAACAGCCTCCTAAAGAATTCAGCCGTCCGGAAGTCGTACAAATTCTTATCGAAGGAATGATGGAGGAAAAAAAACTAGAGGGTGTTGTAAATGGGGAATAGTAATAATATCACATGGCATCATTCCACCGTGACAAAAAAAGAGCGCCAGCAATTGAATGGCCATAAAAGCTGTGTTCTTTGGTTTACTGGATTGTCCGGCTCAGGAAAATCTACGCTGGCTAATGCTGTTGATTATGAATTGTTTCAACAGGGCTTGAGAAGTTATGTTTTAGACGGGGATAACATACGCCATGGGTTAAACAATGATTTAAGCTTTCGAGCGGCCGATCGGAAGGAAAATATACGAAGAATCGGGGAAGTGGCAAAGCTTTTTGTAGATAGCGGCCAAATTGTTGCCTCTGCCTTTATCTCGCCGTTTAAAGAGGACAGGGAACTGGTCCGGGATATGTTTGCTCCAGGTGAGTTTATTGAGATTTTTTTAAATTGTCCAATACAAGTCTGCGAAGACCGGGACCCGAAAGGATTATATCGAAAAGCCCGAATAGGTGAGATCCCTGAATTTACAGGAATATCCTCTCCATACGAGGTTCCCGGGAGGCCTGAAATCATCATCCAAACAAATAAACATACAATTGAGGACTCGGTCGACAAAATCATTGCATATTTAAAGGGGAGGGAGATCCTATAAGAGGATCTTCAGGCTGTCGAAAAAACTAGGCAGTCTCTTATTTTATTCTATCACTTTAATAATTAACCGCGTTAATTTATTATAATATTGTTGGTATATAGTCTTTTAAA
>CAYNUT010000087.1:0-16067 GCA_964400595.1 uncultured Neobacillus sp.
TTTTAAACTGTCCGAAAAATGGGGCACAGTTCATTTTAGCTGGGAGCTTTTGGTTCTTTTTCATCTTGGAGTCAACGGTTTTACGGTAATGGCTGGGGTGTAGGTGGTGGTGATGCACCCGTCTAAATGAGAAGGGTTTAACAATCCTAAATTTAGGGCAGATTTTATTTTTTCATCATCCGGCTTTTTCACTACTTGTATAAGATCGTTCATCTGCAGGTTTTCGAGCATGCGAATTGTTTCCTCATGTTTGTATTTTTCCGTTTTTCTAATTTGCCTTTGGAGCTTGTAACCGCTGACTGCTATCTCACCCTTATGGTTTGCACCTACAAGGTTATTAAAATAATTTTGAAAAACATCCTTCAGTTCATTCATTTCGAGTTCGATTTCTTTTTTCTGTTTGTTCAGTTCGTAATATCTGACTAACATGTCTCCTGTTATCAAGGACTCATGGTTTTTGATCAACTTACTCGCCTCCCTGCGAACGTGTATTCTATAATATGGTTTTCGGGATAAAAAAAGTACACGAATAGGGAGGGATTGGCTATATATTTTTAGACAAATTTCATAAAGTGGTTCGCAGTTGAAATCAACACACGATGCTGAATAAAAAAAACGTAATAATGTATGTTCCGCCATAAAAAGTTTTCGACGTTTTTCAACACGGTTCGTTTCCGCTGAAAATCTTTATCACTTATTGTTTTTTTTTGAAAAATTTCTTGTAAATTCAGAAAGAATTTTTTCGAAATAACAAACTTTCCCAAAAATAAGTTAGGGCAATCATCCCTCGTTATATCACCAAACCGCCATCGACACTTAATATTGCCCCGTTAATATAATTGGAATGGTCAGATGCTAGAAATAGATAAGCTGAGGCAATATCTTCCGGTTTTCCAAGCTTCTTTAGAGGTGTTTTTTCCTTCATAAAGTTTAGAACTTTATCTGGAACTGCCGCAGTCATACCTGTTTCTATAAATCCCGGGGCAACTGCATTTACCCTAATCCCTTTTGGTCCGAATTCTTTTGCCCAGCTTTTTGTTAAGCCAATGACCCCGGCCTTTGTGGCAGCATAGTTTGTTTGGCCAATATTTCCGTATATCCCAACTACTGAAGATGCATTAAGGATAACGCCGGATCCCTGGTTTATCATTATGGGGGCTACAGCCTTTGTGCATTTAAATACTCCCGACAAGTTAACAGCAATAACCTTTTCCCAATCGGTTTCTTTCATTTTAGTGAGAAACCCATCCAATGTAATGCCGGCATTATTGATTAAAACATCAATTCTGCCATGTTTTGCAATAGTTGATTGGACCAGTTCATTTATCTGGGCGCTCTCTGTGACATCTACTTTGAAAAAGGTTAAGTCCTCAGACTTTAGTTCCTCAAGTGCACTATAGCCGGCTGATTCATCGTAATCACAAATTACAACTTTTGCACCTTCTTGAAGAAACTGTCTTGCTGTTTCTTTCCCGATGCCTTGCGCCCCGCCAGTTATTAGAACCACTCTATCAGAAAACATCAAAATCCTCACCCCTTATTAAAATTTTCATGCATCCTCATCCATTGGTTATGTGTTTTTCTATTTTTGATAATTTATGCTATTCAACAGTCTTTAAAAAAAGAACAAAGCTAACTCCCATGTTCGTCGCTATCCTTGATTCTACTCTAAGACTGTGCATAGAATCACAGGGGATTTTTTTATATTAATATATTAAAAATAATACATATATGTATTTTACACGTATCAATAAATTATACCTAAGGAATGATTGGGATGTGGGAAAGTTGTCAAAAAAGGTAAAAATATTTTGAGATAATTCCGAATATTTCCCCTTCATTTCTTGTCAGGTAGTTAGTATGATAGATATGTCTTTACGAATGAGGAGGAGAAATAATGAGCTTAGAAACAAACCTTTTTGAAATCTGGAAAGATTTCTATTCAAAGTCCAGCAGTATGTTTGATGAAAAAGTGACCCAGAATTTCCCAACGCAAGGAATTTCTCAAATCATGGAAATGAATCTGATGTACAAAAAACTCATCGATGAAAGTACGGAAAAATACCTGGAATTTGTCAATATTCCATCACGTAATGATCTTGCCAATTTATCTTCTTTAATTGTCAATGTGGATGCCAAAGTTGATAACCTGGAAGATCTATTAGAAGAAAGCAGCGCGAGTCAAGCAAACCCTGCCGGTTTCCAACAAGAATTAGCTGCCATCAAAAAGGATATGAAAAGTCTCGAAAATAAAGTAAATCAAATTCTTACCCTGTTAAAAGTACCTGAAGGATCAAAATAGACATATATAATTTACTTCGGGTAAGTCATTCATTTTATAATCTATTGAAATTATGATAAATCATTGGAGGCATTTATAATGACAGTACTAAGAGACAGAGTAGCGATTGTAACAGGGGGTAGCAGAGGAATCGGCGCTGCGATTGCATTTGAGCTTGCTAGAAACGGCGTGAAAATTGTAATTAATTATGTAACCCGTAAAGAAATGGCCGAAAAAATGGTAGCTGATATATATGAAGTAGGCGGGGAGGCATATATTGTTCAAGCAGACGTTTCAAATAGTGAGCAGGCACACTATCTTGTCGATGCGGCAGTGGAGCATTTCGGGAGACTGGATATCCTTGTGAATAATGCAGGAATTACTCGAGACAGCACCTTTAAAAAGCTGACAGAGGAAGACTGGCGAAAAGTTATCGATGTCAATTTAAATAGTGTTTACAATACAACATCCGCGGCTCTGCCTTATCTTCAGCAATCTGATGCAGGCCGGATCATCAATATTTCGTCCATTATTGGACAGGCTGGTGGATTCGGCCAAACAAACTATGCTGCAGCAAAAGCTGGGTTGATTGGTTACACGAAATCACTTGCTCTCGAACTTGCGAAAACCAATGTAACAGTTAATACAATTTGCCCAGGCTTTATTGGAACCGAGATGGTCCAAGCAATTCCGGAAAAAGTGCTGGCTGGTATTGTTGAAAAAGTTCCGCAAAAACGGTTAGGAAAACCGGAAGAAATAGCACGTGGTGTTGTGTACTTATGTAAAGATGGAGATTACATAACAGGGCAGCAATTAAACATCAATGGTGGCCTTTACATGTAATTGTCATGAACTCAGAAATTTTAAATATATTGTAAAAGAATAAAAAAAAGATGTAAGGGGTGAACAGTCATTAGCGTTCCTACGATAAAAGAATGGGAAACGTACACTCCATTCGTTCCAAAGGAATATCAACAAATGCTAAATAGGGTATACAGGGCCACTCAAGTGTTAACAACTGACGCCCAACCAGAAGTGGCTCCAACACCAAAGGAAGTAGTTTGGACTAAAAACAAAACGAAGCTTTATCGATATATTTCCGACCAGCCGAAAAAATATAAGATTCCACTGCTTTTGGTATACGCCTTAATTAATAAACCATATATCCTGGATTTAACAAAAGGCGGCAGTTTGATTGAATTTCTAGTTCAACGGGGGTTTGATGTATACTTGCTCGATTGGGGTACCCCCGGCTTCGAAGACCGGAAAATGAAACTTGATGATTTCATAATGGATTATATCCCGCGGGCAGTTAAAAAAGTAATGAGAAAATCCAATGTTGACGAAGTGTCCATTCTTGGATATTGCATGGGCGGTACGATGACATCTATTTTCGCCGCATTACACCCTGAATTACCAATCCGTAATCTTGTTTTTATGACAAGTCCGTTTGATTTTACGAATTCAGGCTCCTATGGCGCCATGCTGGATGAGCGATTTTTTGATATTAATAAAGTGGTAGATACCCTTGGTATGGTTCCACCTGAAATGATTGATTATGGAAACAAATTGATTAAACCAATGGCAAACTTCTATGGCCCATTTGTAAGCCTTGTTGACCGTGCGGATAATGAAAAGTTTGTGATAAGCTTTAAATTGCTCCAAAAATGGTTAAACGACGGCATTCCATTCCCTGGTGAAGCTTACCGTCAATGGATTGGAGAATTCTATCAGAAAAACAAGCTGATTAAAGGGGACCTTGTTGTTCGCGGACAAAAAGTAGATTTAAAGAATATCAAAGCCAATGTTCTGAATCTGGCAGGCCAAAACGATCAGATTGCCCAGCCGCACATGGTAGAAGCATTGATGGACGCCATTTCGAGCGAAGATAAACAATTTCTGAATTTGCCGGTTGGGCATACATCGATTACCTTTGGCAGCCAAGCAAATAAAATAACCTATCCTACTATTAGCAATTGGCTGGCTGAACGTTCAAATTAATATTTATGCTTGAAGAGTGTTCTTTTAGGAGCACTCTTTTTCTTTTGAAATAGGTGCATTCTAGTTTTTAAAGGATTTTTTAATTCAATATAAAAATAATGGTAATATTTATTATATTGAATTTCCTAGACTCGTCAAGTAGTTTTCGGAATTTTATGAAAGTGTTTTCAAATGTTTTTTTTGGAATTTTAAAAAAGTTTTTAATTTGCTATTTGAATACTTATTTTCATTCCAATACATCGTCATCCTCTCAAATGCAAAGTAGGTGACAAATACATAAAATGGATATATTATGCAATTGTATTTAGTGAGCGCTGTACATAAGTATTGCCCTCATAAGACGGATTATTTATAGAAACTGAGACAAAAGTAAAAGGGAGTGGAAAAATGAACCAAAAGAAGTCTGCATTGTTAGTCATTGATTTACAGGTTGCACCGCTATATGGAACGCATAACAAAGAGAAAGTCTTAGACATTATCAAAGAACTTATCGCAAGAGCTGAAGAAAATCAGGTTCCGATTTTTTATGTTCAACACGAAGAAGAGGCAGGAGGTTTTTTGGAAAGGGGCACTCCATTTTGGCAATTAGTGGAGGGAATTTCACCTAGACTGTTTGATACCACTATTTACAAAAAAAAGCACGGATGCATTTTTTGAAACCCGCTTGCAGCAGGAACTGGAATCGTTGGGAGTGAACCACTTGGTTGTTGTGGGGGCAAGAACGGAATATTGTGTAGACACAACCTGCCGCAGGGCCGTGACACTAGGATTTGATGTTACCTTGGCTGCTGATGGTCATACGACAGGTGATGGTGCAATTCCCGCTGATTTCATTATCAAGCATCATAACCATAATTTAAGTACTGTTAAAACGATTCACAATCAGATAAAGGTGATTCCATCTGAAGACGTAACGTTTGAATAGATTTTCACCAATAATATCCATAAGGTGTCAGGCACCAAAAAAGTATTTGCTTTATCGGGGATATCATGGCATTCTTAGGTAAGTATATATTTTATGAGGAAAGATCTTTTAGGTGATGACATGATTGAGATTAAAACTTCGAAGCTGAGTGATGGAGAGTTAAATAGGGGAGTTTTTGCGACTAGGGATATTGCAAAGGGTGAGCTGATACATGAAGCGCCTGTACTTCCGTATCCGAATCGGGAGCATGTTCATATTGAGAAGACGCTGCTGGCGGATTATGCTTTTGAGTATGGGATAAATCATTCCGCCATCCTTTTAGGGTATGGGATGCTGTTTAATCATTCGTATACGCCAAATGCAACATATGAAATTAATTTCCCAAACCATACTTTTGATTTCTTTGCATACAGAGACATCAAAGCTGGGGATGAAATTCTCATCAATTATAATGGTGATGTCGATGATGATGAGCCACTATGGTTTGATAAGGAATAATTCACTTTTAAAAAAGGATAGATGATGCTGATTTCTTCAGCTTCAACTATTCTTTTTTTGTATTGCATGCTTGAATTTGCCGGTGAATCTGGGGGAAAAGGGTTTTGCTGATATCGCCAAAAATAACGTAAAGACACAAAGGCTGTATGAAAAAATGGGCTTCCAAAGAGAAACAAATTATTTTTATTATTATTCCATTTAGAAGAAGGATGCCTGCTTTAAGCATCCTTTTTATGATGATTTTAGCTGAGAATACGTTTCTTTATCACAAATGATAAAGAGCTTTGCATTCTCAGGAATAGGATTGTCCAGCTTTTGGTTAATGTGCAGGTCACCGCGGTCGGCCACTAATGTTGCACCTCTGTTTAGGAGATCGGTAAAGGCATCGCGGTAGGTATGCCATTCGGCGCGCTTGGCGATTTCATAGATGGATTCCTTGTATTCAGTGCTCAGGAGCTCTGAGTAGATCTGGGTGATGCCATGAGAGAATAAGGAACGTACTGCCGCGTGAGAAATCATTTCCTGAGTGGGGATAAATTCATCTACTTTGACATGCTTGAATAATGTGATGTGGTTCTGATTAATGACTTCCGCGGTAACATGGACATCTGCATTTGATTTTTCTTCAAGAGTTGTAATGGCAGTTGCGATTAACAGCGTTTTTCCATCCACGAGCAGCGGATCTTTTCTTACAAAATTTTCTTGGGTAACATGATCAGCGAAAATGATGACGCCTTTAGCTTTCGGCAAATTTGCATTACGGAGTGTTTCTTCCTCGGTTGCATCACCACGTATATAATACAGCCGTTCTTCAAGGACGGGAACCTTTTCTACATCATCGATTAAAATGATATCGGTCTTTTTATCCGATTTAAGAATTTCTTCCATTGCCAACCTTGATTTTCTGCTCCAGCCAATAAGTATGATATGATCTTTACCAGTATATTTCATATTCCCACCGACTTTAAGTTTTTCAATCAGATAGATTGAATTTATGATTTTTCCAATAAATAAACTGACAAGACCGATTCCTGTAATATAAAGGACGATTGTGAAAAATTTCCCTAGACTTGTAATCGGCGCATAGTCGCCGAACCCAACGGTGGAAAGTGTTGTGAAAACCCAGTAAACTGAAGTGAGGTAAGATTCAAACGTATTAGGTTCAATTAAATAAACAACAAGCGCTGCTGTTAGAACATAAAGTATGATAAAGGGGATTAGGACTTTATCTTTAAGCTTGACGAGATGATATAGGAGTTTTTTTATCTTCATTCCCATTTTTTGTTCATCCTTTATGAAATGTCTGCGAATATCCTTATATTTCCCATTTTCACCAAAATATTTGATTTGGTTCATGTTTCTATTTGAAACTGCAAAGGTATTTGATATTAGTTAGAAATAAAGACACTTAAAGCTTTAAATGTCAGGATATATTATTTTGTCATAATTCGTTCATTTATAATGAATAAAAATCTGTTAAATTGAAATTATATTATTCTTCTTCGAGGAGCAGATTTGAATGAAAAATTTTGTACTTAATGGCAATATTGAGACAGGAAAAGTATATATGGTGGAGATGAAAAACGGTGAAGTGAATTCATTCCGTATTCTCAGTGAAACCCCGACCCATCTTATTCTGTCTTTTTCCAATGATGAAACCGTAGAAGTATTCGAGAAGGCCAAGACAGAGGTTATCGGTATTTACGAAGTAAAAGAATGGTTGAATTCACAAACTTAAACCCAATAATCGGCATGAGGTGTCAGGCACCATGTGAAAATTTCACATGGTGCCTGACACCTTTATTAAATTTCGATGATGATGGGAAGGATCATGGGTTTTCGTTTGATTTGGGCGAAGAGGTATTGGCCCACGGTTTTCTTAATGTTTTGTTTGATAATGTTCCATTGGTATTTGTTTTCTTCCTGCAGGCCGTTGACGGTTTTCTTCGCAAGACGGTTAATCTCCTTTAGGAGATCATCCGCGTCCCTTGCGTAGACAAATCCACGGGTAATGGTATCTGGACCTTGAATAATCTTTCTTTCCCATTTACTAATCGTAATGACTATAACGACCATTCCATCCTCTGATAGCTGTTTGCGGTCCCGCAGGACGATCTCTCCAATATCGCCAATGCCCATTCCGTCAATATAGGTATCACCGGATGGAATCCTTCGAGTTTGGCGGGCGGCTTTGTTTTCAATATCAACGACATCGCCATTTTTAATGATAAACGTGTTTCCTTCCTCCACGCCAACTGATTCGGCCAGCAGCCGGTGATGGTGGAGCATCCGATATTCGCCGTGAATCGGAAGGAAGTAGGTCGGCTTCATTAAGGTCAGCATGAGCTTTAAGTCTTCCTGGTACCCATGTCCGGAAACATGCATACCGGTGGAACTTCCCGAGCCATAAATGACCTTCGCGCCCAGCTGAAACAAATTGTCGATGATCCGGGAGACATCCTTTTCATTACCTGGTATCGGTGAAGAAGCTAAAATGACGGTATCTCCGGGGTAAATCGCTGCATCCCGGTAGTTACCGGTTGACAGGCGGGAGAGGGCTGCCATAGGTTCTCCCTGACTGCCGGTACACAGGATAACGACTTTTTCAGGGGCCAGACCCTCGATTTCATTCGCCTCGATTAGCATCCCTTCAGGCACATGCAAATAACCTCGCTCCATGGCAACCTGGACAACATTTACCATCGTCCGGCCAAGAAGAGCAAGTTTTCTCTCTGTTTTAATTGCTGCATCCACCACTTGTTGAATGCGGTTTACATTCGAGGCGAATGTGGATATGATGACTTTCCCGTTCACCTTCATAAATGCCTCGACCATATGGTTTCCAACCATTCGTTCCGATGGTGTCAGGCCGGGGCGCTCGGCATTGGTACTTTCCGATATTAACAGGAGAACACCTTGGCCGCCAATCGCTGCCATCTTATGAATATCTGTATATTGGTTATTCGCGGGCGTTAAGTCGAATTTGAAATCACCGGTATGGACAACATTTCCCTCAGGTGTATGGAAAAGAATCCCAAGACAATCAGGGATACTGTGGCTTACCTTGAAAAATGAAACCTTGAATTGCCCGAATTCCAGAATGGAATCCGAGTCAATGGTGATGAGCTTTGTTTCGCCTTTCAGTCGGTGCTCGTCTAATTTTAAATCAATTAACCCCAGTGTAAACCTGGTGGCAAAAATCGGGACATTTAATTTTTTCAAAAAATAAGGAATCCCGCCAATATGGTCTTCATGCCCATGTGTGACAATTAATGCTCTGATTTTTTCCTGATTTTCTTCTAAGTAAGTAATATCGGGGATGATTAAATCAATTCCTAACAGGCTTTCATCGGGAAATTTACCCCCGCAATCGATGACGATAATATCATCAGCATATTCGATGACATACATATTTTTCCCGATTTCATTAATCCCGCCGAGTGCAAATATAGATAATGTTTGTTTATTGCTAGGCAATTTGCTGCCCTCCCAACATCAATTTGTATTTTTTAGTATTTCCGTTTAAATTTGCCTTTACTCATAAAGAAGCTGGTGAAGGGAAGGAGAATGAACGGTGAGAGTCGAAATTAATTATGTTGATTTTTGATGAATTCATTAGGGGATGGTATAAATGGAGAATACTCGCTCAGCCAAGGAGATTGTTCGCCTGGAAAAATATAATCCTTCTTATAGGGAGAATTTCGACCATTATTTTTTATCAGAGGACCAGGTGAAATATACGGCACACCCGCTTCATGCTCTTACTGTTTGTGAAAAGGATCCATTACGAATTCCAGTAGTGATTTTATATGATGATGTGCCTTGCGGATTTTTTGTCCTGCATGGATGGGAAGGGGTAAAGGAATACTTCCATAATCAAAAGGCCGTCCTCCTGAGGGCTTATTCTGTAGAAACATCATTCCAGGGAAAAGGAATTGCTCAGGCATCCTTGCGAATGCTGCCTGACTTTGTCAAAGCGACTTTCCCGGAAGCAAATGAAATCATTTTGGCTGTCAATCATGGAAATATAACGGCACAGCATGTTTACAAAAAATGCGGCTATATAGATAAAGGGATCCGTGCGATGGGAATAAACGGTGAAATGTTTATTTATCATTTGCCGTTTTCTTGAACAATCGCCGTTTGACATAAAACAAAGGAGGGAATCTAAAATATCGCATATCTTCGAAATAATCATTGAATTTTTTCTAGAGGTCATATTTGAGGGGATTTTTCACTTTTTTAAAGGGATTTTTAAGTTTTTCAAGAAAATGTTTAAAAGAATCTTTAAGCGGGCAAAAGGTAAAATAAAGTAACCCCCTTTATCTAAAATGGAAAGGGGGTCGGCTTTTATTTTGATAGAACCTCATCCAGATGTTTCATAATGGCTTCCCGGTCTCCTGAAATCTTTTCTTCTCTCGCCTGATCTTTTTGGAGCTTCCCTAGTGCCTTTGCTAAGATTTCTTGTTCGATTGCCTGAGGTACGACGACTACTCCGTCGGCATCTCCAATTATCAAATCGCCGGGATTTATGTTCATTCCACCGCAGGAAATAGGCACATTGATTTCGCCGACTCCTGCTTTGCCGCTCGCTGCTACTGCTGTTCCTTTGCAAAAAACAGGGAAGTTCAATTCCTTAATTCCTACGATATCGCGGATGACACCATCCACAACCAGCCCGCCGATCCCGAGGGTTTTCATCATCCCGACGACAAAATCCCCGGCAATGGCCCTGTACTGGTCTCCTTTAGCATCCACTACTAAAATATCACCCGATTTTGCTTCGCGGATTGCTTTAAGGACGGCAAGATTATCGCCAACTGGAATTTTAACGGTAAAAGCTCTTCCGGCAAGCTTGTATTGTTCCTTCAGCGGTTTGATAGAAGGCGCAAGATTATTTAAACCTTCCATTGCGTCGGAAACACAGGTAGTTGGAAGATGTTGAAACTGATTCACAAGGTTGTCCATTGAAAAATGCTCCTTTTCGATTTTTCTACTATTATACTAAATTATTTGAAAAAATAGAAAAAACTAACCAGATCTGGTTTCGGTTAGTTAAAGGAAGCTGCCTATGCAGGTATTTTTACATTATTCATAAAAAAATGAATAAGACCCAAAAAAGAAAAGTGGCCTCTGCCACTTTTTAAAGAAGGAAAACTTTATGGGTTAGTACATCCTATGTGTGTGCTTGTACGGGCATGTAGTGAACCTGTCCATTTTTTAAAAATGGGCGCTAACAAATTTTTTGAATCAAGTCAATTGTGTTATTCTTGGGCGAATTGACCAGGGAGGAGACCTCATAAGCCTCCATCTGATTTTCGTCGAACGGAACAAGAAATTGATTTAAGAAATTTGCATCAGTAATCGAAGGGTCGAGCCAAACTTTTTCATCCTCCGGTTTTAAAATGACCGGCATGCGGTCGTGAATTTCTTCCATCAATTCATTAGGGGATGTGGTTATGACCGTGCAGGAGAATACGGATTTTCCCTCCGGGGATTTCCATTGCTCCCAAAGTCCTGCCATGGCAAAAAGATGATTGTTTTTGAGCTTAATTCTCATCGGCGTTTTAGTTTTATTCTCATGGTGTTTCCATTCATAAAAGCTGTCGGCGATGATTAAGCAGCGTTTCTTTTTAAAGGCATTCCGGAAGCTTGGTTTTTCTGCAATGGTTTCGCCCCGGGCATTTATCATTTTGTACCCTACTGACGGATCTTTTGCCCACGGCGGAATCAGGCCCCATCTTAAAAATCCCATCCGGTTCACTTTGCCATCACTGATGACAGCCATCACGGACTGGGAAGGGGCAATATTGTAGCTGGGAGCATAGTTTTCTTCCTCAAGAAAGGCTTCAATTAGGAATCGATCAATTATTTCTTCTATAGGGGCACTTAACGTGAACCGGCCGCACATTTGGCATCACCTCATCATCTATTTTAGCAAAAATTCTTTCTATAACTAAATCATGTAGGAATGCTCTTAAAAACTATGCGATATAAAATTACAAGAATGTAATGGCGCAAATTCCTATAATTCACGCCTTGTTTGTCTACCTATATTACATTTTATGACTAATTAAATAATGCAGCTGCACGAATTGGCCATATGTCTTGCTTGACTTTAATTCTAAATTAAACTCGGAATTATCTTTTTGAAAGAGCGGGATTCCATGCCCAAGGATAACGGGGGAGATAGTGATTATCAAGTCGTCCACTAATTTTTCTTTTAAAAACTTATCAAACAAATTTGCACCGCCGACAAGCCATATATTTGAACCTTGTTGCCGTTTAAGCCGCTCCGTAAACAGAGCGATATCCTCATTGACAAATTCCACAAACGGTTCTTGTTTTTCTTGGCGGGAAAAGACAAAGGTTTTTTTATCGGCATGCGGGTATTCTGCAACCAAAGTCATCAGGTGATCGTAAGTTGCCCGGCCCATAATAATCGTATCAATTGTTTGGTAAAACTCCGAAAACCCATTATCTCCATCACCTTCAATGGCAAATAACCAGTCCAGACTGCCGTTTTCTCTTGCGATATAACCATCCAAGCTTACCGCAATATACAAAATTACTTTTCTTTTGGAAATCATTTCGCTCACCTCAGTTATGGTGGTAATGAATTGTATATAATTTATCATAGAGTAATTGGGAATGAAAACCATTTTGATGATCAATATGAACTACTTTTATTCTTTACCACTTTAAAATATTGAAAGAATATTGCGAAAATGGTACGATAAAGGTGTTTAAATTCTTCTGAGTTTAGACCTCCTATTTGAAGGATTGGTGGTGGCCGCTAAACCTTCGCTTGAACCTTTGGTATTGGATCCAAGGGTTCTTTTTTTTGGTAAAAAAGTCACTTTGGACACGTTAGTGGCTTTTGGTAAAATGGAAACAAGATGTCTGAAAGGGGAGGAATAAGAGATGGGTTGGGCTGAATTCGGTCTCCTGCGAAATGATTATAACGAGGAATTTAAAGCCATTGATGACAAGTTATTTAGTCTGCTGCAGGAACGAAAAACTAAAGCGAATGGCAAGAGATTTTTCCCGCCATATGAGCTCATGGAGGAATGGGCCAAGCAATATGACATGGATATCTCGCAGATTAACTGGTTTTTTCATAGCATCAATGAAGGGCGACATTCCTATATTCCCGATGGTCCAGGTGAACTCCTTAATGTGGTTCCGTTAATGAAAAAAGCTATTATTGGCGATTTTCAGTATTTACTTACTCATTCGATGCAGCATCAAAATGGAAGTATGATTACCCTGGAGATTGAAATAATTGATAAAGAACAAATTATTGGTCTTGTTCGCCCACATCTGATGCTTGAGGTGATTGGAAAAGAAGAATATCAAGTGAGCAGGCATGGTTCACACGGAAGTGAGGGTCAATCACAGGTTCAATTTTTGGTTACGCCTCGTCTTCCGGATCAAATGGAAGGGATTTCTTTTGTCCTTGTTCCATATGCAATGCCAATGGAAGAGCCCCCCAAGGAAGTCGTTTTGAATTCTGAGGTCATTTTTTAATTTTTGAAAAGGATGTGTTAAGGATGAGAGGACAAGCCACACCATATTTCATGTTTGCTGGAAATGCAAGAGAGGCTTTAGAATATTATCAAGGTATATTCGGTGGAGAAATTTCGAATCTGCAAACCTATGGGGATGCAGGATATACCACACCTCCTGAAGCGAAAGACCTTATTATTCATGCTCAATTTAAAGCGGGCGATTTATTTATTATGGTTTCCGATACTTTTCCCGGGAACTCAATTGTAGTGGGGAACAATATTTCTTTGGCACTAGATTTTCAGAGCGAAGAAGAAATTCAAAAAATTTACGATGCCCTTCGTGAAACAGGCATGGTCCATATGGAGCTGCAGGATACATTCTGGGGAGCAAAATACGGAAAAGTGAAAGATGCCTTTGGTGTGATTTGGGATTTGAATTATCAAAAATCATAATAGGTTTCCGGCAAAAAAGCACCTTACTTTGTAAAATTATCCTTTCTATATTGAGGGGGATAGTTTAAGTACGGAATTGAAATTGGTCTATTTATTCGTAATATTCGTATCATATTAATGAATACGAATTAGAGGTGGATAAATGAAAGCAATTGTGTACACAAAGTATGGTCCCCCCAACGTTCTTCAAATGAAAGAGGTAGAAAAACCTATTCCTAAAGAAAATGAAATTTTGGTAAAAGTAAAAGCGACAACCGTAACAGTAGCAGATATTCGGTCACGAAGTTTTACAGTTCCTCCTGCTTTTTGGCTGCCTGCCCGAATAACACTTGGTTTCAGACAACCCAAAAAAGAGATATTAGGGATGGAGTTAGCTGGTGTAGTTGAGTCAGTTGGGAAAGATGTCAAAAGGTTTAAGGAAGGTGACCAGGTTTTTGCAGCATCTCTGGCGGGTTTTGGTGCTTATGCAGAGTATAAATGTCTACCCGAAGATGGTCCTGTATCTATTAAACCTTCCAATATAACTTATGCAGAAGCCGCTGCCATTCCAATTGGAGCACGGACAGCATTGTATTTTCTTAGAAAAGCTCATATTCAGAGCGGTCAAAGGGTTCTAGTTTATGGTGCTTCGGGAAGTGTAGGAACTTATGCAGTTCAGATTGCCAAGTATTTCGGAGCAAGCGTTACAGGGGTATGTAGTACCACAAATTTGGAATTGGTAAAATCTCTGGGAGCAGACAGGGTAATTGATTATACAGCAGAAGATTTTTCTAGAACAGACGAGACATATGATATCATTTTTGAAGCGGTAAACAAGAGTTCCTTTTTAGCTTGTATGAAATTGTTAAAGAAGGACGGTACCTATATCAATATCACTGAACCGCTGCCAAGTGTTCGAATGGTATGGACTAAATTGACAAGCAGCAAGAAATTATTATTGAGTCGAAATTCACCTGAAACTTCAGAAGCACTAAACTTTCTTAAAGAACTTGTTGAGATGGGGAAGTTAAAAGTGGTCATTGATAGGTACTATAAGTTTGAAGAGATAGTTGAAGCTCATAGATATGTCGAGAAAGGGCACAAGAAGGGAAATGTCGTCATAAATGTGGAAAATAATAACAAGTCCTAATTTATAAGAATTAAATGCATCCCCTAGGTGAATAAAATGTTGAGCCTAGTAGAATAAATCCCCATATTATTAATATATGTTTGTGAAAAAATGTAATTAAAGTAAAGGGTGAGAAGTAAAAATTAGGACCTTAAATGGTCCTTTTTATATTTGTTTTCATACAGAATGTTCGTTCGTATATAATAATAACTAGCTGAGTTATATGGCGATTCGTGACTGCGGTAAAAAGAAATGGCAGTTTTCGTCTGGGATGCCGGAGTTTATTAAGGCATAGCGAGATCTTTGGACCGACCAAAAGCGAATCAATGATGAATACGAGAAGGTAGAATTTGACCAACGTATCTGTTATGCGATGGAGTATAACCTGCCCGTAAAGATAACGATATGGTCTTAGGGCATTACATCGAATATTACCGGTCGCATTCATAGTGAATATATATTGAAGAAAAGAGATTAGTTACATTCTGCAAATAATGATGACTAGGAGGAGTCGTGTGCGTTAATAGCGCAAGCGCGGTTCTGTGAGGGGGGGAGTCCAATTTACCGCTGGGTGGAATGGCTCCCCTCTACTCGACTTTTTCAGTAAGAAGGATAAAAATAGATGGAGGTAGAACATTTATTTAGGTGATTAATAATGATATTAAAACATTTCCTTTTATATTCAGAAAACGATGATGGTGTTGCCGATGTTAAAATAAATTTCTCTTTTCAATCAAGATGTATTACTGCCCTTTACGAAAAGTGCTTTTCAAAATTCAATACCGAAAATATTAAGCAAATCAATATCTTTTGTGTTAAAGACTCCCCCAATCCTTCTTTAACAATAATAGATGGGTTTTGTGATGTAGAGATAGGTTATGATGTAAGTGAATTTTTTAAACTAGAAGACAAAGAGAAAAAAGAGGTAGTATTGGACATTTTGAAGCAAGGCATCGATAAGGTGGTTAAATTAAATAACTGGGAAAGCAGACCATTCGATGTAGCTTATAACTGCGCGAAAGAAGCAAGTTATAAAAATGAATATGTCTGGAAGAAACCAGAGAATAGTCCCAATCGTACCTATAAAGCTGAAGTTTTTATAAACCACAGTCTTTATTTATGTGAAAAATATTTAATTGTCAAGGATAAGAACGGACAAGAAATAGTTAAAAAACTTGTGTCATCAACTAAACCAGATGAGATAATATTTAGTTACTATCTTGGGGAATTGAATTGGTTATCAAATTATGAGGTTGCTTTATTTAATAGACCGAAATCCAAATATGTTTC
>CAYNUT010000088.1:0-16043 GCA_964400595.1 uncultured Neobacillus sp.
TCTCCCCTGCCCCGTACTCCCGCAGGAGTCTCGCGCCTTCCGCTCCAATCAACATTTATAAAAAATCAACAATAACCTTTAACACAGCCTATTTAAATGGTCGCTGTCAGTTTTCTCCTGCTTCCTTCAATTGACTCTGAGACTGATAGCTTATGGCATTCCCTGAAGGCAAAATGTTTACAGCCCAGACATTTATTTTTATTAATTTCATTTAGGGCATATTGAATTGCATCACCAGTATGTTCAAAGAAATGGTCCTCTCCAATGATTTCAAATAAACCAGTTTTTTTCAAAACACTTTCCGGCTGCGGATTTAAGCCCGATACCAATACTATACCATTTTTAGAAAAGTGTTGAACAATACTTAATAAATTGGCTTCACCTGTTGTATCCATCAGTGGAACTCTGCCCATTCTCAAGAGCAGAATTTTTGGACGATAGTTTATGGTATTCATAATCGTTTTAGCGAATGTATCAGCAGCGCCGAAAAATAAGGGGCCCTCTACATTAAAAATGCTGATTTGCGGACAATCATGCGCATCTGTGACCATTGCGGTCTCGATTTTTTCATGCTTATGATGCGGGTTTGGCAGAGCCTTCGCCGTGATCATCAAATCGCTCATGCGTTTTGTGAATAATATCGCTGACATTACTAATCCAATTTCAACAGCTGTAGTAAGGTTGACAAACACAGTTAACAAAAAAGTCACGACAAGCACAAGAGAATCTGTTGATTTTGTTTTTAAAATATGCGCAAATACTTTTCGCTCACTCATATTCCAGGCTACAACCATCAAAATCGGAGCCATACTTGCCAATGGGATATAAGATGCGAACGGGGCAAAAAACACCAGCACCAATAGAACAACTACCCCATGGACGATTCCAGAGAATGGAGAAACCGCTCCATTCTTAATGTTAGTGGCTGTCCGTGCAATCGCGCCTGTTGCCGGAATCCCCCCAAACAGAGGCGTAATCATATTGGCAATTCCCTGCCCAATCAGCTCTTTATTGCTGTTATGCCGGCTATTTGTCATGCCATCTGCTACCACGGCAGAAAGAAGTGATTCAATCCCGCCAAGCATGGCAATGACGAAGGCCGGCTTTATTAGCTTCACAATCATCTCGATATTTATATCGGGGATATGAAGCTTCGGCAATGCGCTTGGTATTTCACCATAAGCCGTTCCAATCGTAGCAACCTGCCCCTGGTAAAATAAAGATGCTGCTAAAGTGGAAACAAGGAGGCCAATCAGCGGACCCGGAATTTTCGGTGCGATTTTTGGTGTCAACAGGATTGTAACTAAACAAATGGCAGCCGTTAAAATACTAAAGATGTTGGTACTGTCCAAATGAATAAAAAGCTCTTGAATGTTCCTAATAAATTCCTCATGTTTTTTAACTCCCTCTAAACCCAGGAAACTAGCAACCTGTCCCGTAAAAATCGTGACAGCAATCCCTGTGGTAAATCCGATGGTTACCGGTCTTGGGATATATTTAATCAAGGACCCCAGCCTGAAAACTCCCATCAATAGGAGGAGTACCCCTGCCATGAATCCGGCGATCAGCAAATTCTCGTAGCCATAAGTCATGACGACTCCAAATAATATCGGAATAAATGCTCCGGTCGGACCGCCAATTTGGTATTTCGATCCTCCAAATAAGGAGATGAGAATCCCGGCAACAATGGTTGTATAGATTCCATACTCTGGCTTCACTCCTGAAGCAATTGCGAACGCCATTCCGAGGGGAATGGCAATCACCCCTACAATCAACCCTGAGAGGAGATCTTTTGGGACGCTCTTTAACGAATACTGATGGAATCTTTGGTCACTAAACATATTCACCCTTCTTATCTTCTTATTTTTGTATATCTGATTATTTGAATATAGAATAATAGATTAAAATAATCAAGTTTTTTTTCTTAAAAAAAATCAATTGTTTTTCAATCACAGTAGTGATATAATAATCGAGCGATGAGCTGAATTGTGTAAGCCGAAAAACATTCCTTTTTGGAACACACAATGTGGAGTGTGGTTTTTCGCCTCAATACGCGAGACGCCTGCAATAAGCAGGCGTCTTTTTATTTTCTCTCAGTTAAAATTGGCTCTTTTTTTCTAAGTTTTTTATAATGGTTGTAGGCAGGCATTTTATCAAAAATGGAGGGATGACCATGAACAGCCACGAAATTGATTTTAAAATTTATGGTGACGACATGCAGTTTGTGGAAGTAGAGCTGGATCCTCAGGAGACAGTCATAGCAGAAGCAGGTAGCTTCATGATGATGGAAGACAATGTACATATGGAGACAATTTTCGGTGATGGCTCCGGTTCAGGCGGCGGTGGTCTTATGGGCAAATTGTTCAGTGCCGGTAAACGAGTACTCACAGGCGAAAGTTTGTTTATGACTACATTTACTAATACCGGGATAGATAAGAAAAAAGTATCGTTTGCATCCCCTTATCCAGGAAAAATCATTCCAATGGATTTAACCCAATATGGCGGCAAAATTATTTGTCAAAAGGATGCCTTCCTTGCGGCTGCTAAAGGTGTTTCTGTCGGAATTGAATTCCAAAGGAAAATAGGCGTCGGCTTTTTTGGCGGTGAAGGGTTTATCATGCAAAAGCTTGAAGGTGACGGTATGGCTTTTGTCCACGCCGGAGGAACGATAACAAGAAAAGAGTTGTTACCGGGCCAAACATTACGTGTTGATACAGGCTGTTTAGTAGCAATGACCAGTAATGTTCAATATGATATCGAATTTGTCAAAGGTGTTAAAACAGCCCTTTTCGGCGGTGAAGGTTTATTTTATGCGACTCTGCGCGGACCAGGGTCCGTCTGGATTCAATCACTTCCGTTCAGCAGGCTGGCCAGCCGGGTATTTGCTGCTGCACCGCAGCGCGGAGGCAGTAAAGATGAAGGAAGCATCGCAAGAGGAATTTTTGACATGTTTAGTGGGGATTAAGAGAAAAACCGAGCTGATTTCAGTTCGGTTTTTACATTTGTTTTTTTCTTATTTTTTCGAGGACTTTTTCCACATCATCTGGCCTGACAAACTCGACAGGTGAAAATCCTTTTTCGAACACGACCGTGTCGGCTTCCACCAGCAATAGATATTTTCCGTTTACTTTTGCAAGATGAATCGTATCGCCAAAATCAGCGAGCAGCCCTTTCACTGCTACATGATCGAGCTTCATTTTTAATTCAAGCTCCGGGGTGTGTTCAACAATCTGCGCCGCTGCCTCCATGATTTGTCCTGTTTCAAACCGTTCCTGCAGTTCCCGCTTCTCGCTCGCTGCCCAAATTTCCATCGCGCCCTCAAACTGCTCCCGCTCTTCACTCTCAGGTTCAAACGTTTCCTCAATATGCTCTTTGACCATTTCATACACATGGGTCTTAACAATTTCCGGCATGGATTGCGCATAATCAATGTATTTTAGGAAATCTTCGAAATACCGAGCGTGGGAAGACTGATTGATTTTCAATTCATGCTCTTCCAACATCCCTTCCTCGGGCATATATGGATATTGAATCGACTTCATATTTTTCGTTGTAATTGCCATTTCAACCTGGCGAATCAGCGTGGATTCATCTGAAATCGAAGCAACCTTAGGCTCGAAGTCACATTTTAAAATAAACACAAACGGATCATCAAAATAACGGGCAAGCTTGGCCCTGGCGACAATAAAGACTCCGCCGCGGACGGCGCTTGTATTTAAGTAGGTATTCACGAATTTCTCGGCTTCTTCAAAAAAAGCCTCTTTTGTTTCGGCAAAGCGGGTGCGATTAAACATATTAAAGTTTGGATTGGAAGTTAAGTCATGTCCTTCCTCCACAACAAAATAGCCGATTTTCGTCGGAACCTCTTCCGCTTTTGGGTGACGCTCCACCTTCCTTTTGACGATTTTGGCAAATTCGCCATCTAAGAAATCCTTTAGGGAGCTGTTTTCATATTCCTGCTCGTCCATCGTTTGATAATGCTTATATCGTTTATCGGCCTGTTCCCCTTTCCCCTCCACTTGAATCACAAAAAAAGATAAGTATTGTACAAGAAAATCCATCAGTTTCACCTTTTTCATAAAAAATGACTTTAACTAGTATAGAAAACTAATGGATTTTCGTCAATTTGCTCTGCTATGGTTTATGTACAAACTCAAGCAATCCTCGTTTTATATAGGAATAGGACTCGGTCTTAACATTCTTTTTCTTCTTTTCTTTCTTTTTTACAAGTTCTAATCCATTTATGTTCTCTTCTAATTCTTTCTTCATTATATTTACAATGGCGATTACGATGAAGAAACAGAAAACCGGACTAAAAATTGACCACGGTGCGATTAAAAAATCACTGAAATTCTGGCCGATCAATCCAGCCCACTCATTCGATAAGGATGCCGGTTTTGGCGGTTCATCATACCCTAAAATTCCAGCGCGATTACGTCCGCCTAAAAACATCCCAAAAAGCCCAAGCTGCATCGTAATGTGAAGGGTACTAATTATCTGCTGAACAGTAAATAAAACACCGTATGAACGAAAATAAGGCATCAATTGTTTTTTTGCGATATGCAGCTTGCCTGCCCCCATTAAAAAAGAGCTTTGCACAAATGACGTTTTCAATAATTCGTCCGTTATATCTGACGCAAATAGTGTAACCGAAGGAAAGCCGATAAAAACAAGAATGATAATTTGATAGGTTACAATGGAAGAAACAGCCACATCATTAAAATCCCCAACAATCGGGAGCATTAAAATAAAGCCAATCAGAATCGAGGGAATGTAGCGAAATGGCAGAAAAAAGTCTTTAAAAAAACTTTTTAAAAATGGAGCCAAAAGTGATAGAAAAACTCCGAAGATTCCGCCCAGCAATACTCTTAAAAAGGCGACACCAAATGCGGTGATAAGAGTAAATTTCGCACCATATAACAAAAGCCAGTGCATGTCTTCACCGTTTCGATTGGTACCAAGCAAATGCTTTTCAGAAGGTGGAAACGGTGCTCTGTCGATGATTTTACCTTGTTCATTTTTTACCAAAGTCTGATGATTAAAATCCCTTGGTCCGTAATAGGGATAGAGTATACTCATAAACAGTAAGAGAAGAAGTAATGATGAACCGATTATTGTTTTTTTATATTTTCTCATATTGCCACAGACTCCTTCCCTTTTATCATTCTTGAAATCATCCATCCCGCAGCTTCAATCATCAGCAATGGCAGTGATAGCATCAATAAACAGGCGATGAGCGAGGCGAAATCTCGCCCTGTGAACAGAATTTTAATGAATTGCTGATTAAAGCCATCTATATTGAACAAAAATTCTATTAAATATATATTGGATAATAACACCCAAACAATCGTCCTTAGCTGTAAAACTAATAGTGGAAAAATATTTCTCAAAATATGTATAAGCAAGGTTTTGATCCTGCCAATACCTTTTGCTTTCGCGTAAAGAACATATGGCTGGTTTTGTTCTTCTGTCATCACTTTTATAAGAAATTGTGTCAATAAAAAAAGTGGCAGAAAAGATACCGTCATGATGGGAACAAAATATGGTTTTTCACCAAAAATTCCATATAATTGTAAAAATTTCAGACCTGTCGTTTTGTAAAGTGTAATGACAAAAAATTGAAATAAAAAAATCACTAATAAATCAGGGACTGACTCGAATAAATTCATGCCGTTTTTTAAGCAGGTTCTAATTTTTTTAGGTGTAAGCATAATCAATACAGCCAAAATCAGGGATATAATAATGATCGTGATGAGACTGACAATTAAAATTGTCATGGTGTATTGATAACTTTCTGCAATGGGTAATTTTTTAAAATAATCCAGGTAATTGGCGTCCTTAAAATCCAGCAAACCATTAAAATTCGACTTCACAACCTCCCAAAAGGTCAGGAAATTTATGGTGATACGATCCCTGCCAATTCCTAATAATGATGGCAAATTTAAGATAAATAGAAAACCGGCAATAATCAAAATCAGTCGAATTAAAGTTCGAAATAAACGTTTCATTGTCTCCCCCTTTGAGGTATTTTTTGTAAAAACATGCCCTCTCTCTTTTTATCACTCCTTGCGTATTTTTTCAATATTCTTAACTTATTTAGACAAAAAAATAAAAGCATGCACTTGAATATGCATGCCTTCTGATCAGCTAATTCAGTTTCAGCTTTTTTAGTGCTGTAAATGCCTGCTCTCTTTTTAAATTGTACGATTGCCACGGTTGGTCTTCATTTAAGGCTTGCAGTTTCCGCTCTTTTAAGATTGCTTCTAAGCCATCAATATCCCGATTTTTTTCAACTAGCTCAATCAAACCAAGAACTCCTGTGTAGGATAAATGATTTAAATAGTTGACATCAATTTTTCCGGTAGCTTCATATCGGTTAATATTTTCCTTAACAACAATTTTATCTAAATCAATGATAGTAATACTTGTATAGTAAATTAATGAAGCTATGAAATAAAAATGAAATAACGACAGCTTCTCCACCCATATTTTCACCAATGTATAGGTAAAAATAAGGACTAGGAATAACATGAACGAATGGACTAGTACTCTTGTAAAGGTAAAGCCATATGCTTCCTCATACATGCTTAACCGGATAAAGGCTGAGCATAACAACACACCGCTCGATAATACCAAAATGGTCAGTAAAATCTGCAAGAATCTCTTTAGGAAATTCGCGGCATCTTTGACAAAGGTTAAAACAATTACGGTTATCGATAAATTGATTAAGCTAACAAACAAAAGTTCAAAAAATCCCTTTCTCGCGTATTCTGCATATGTTAAATTCCCTTGCAAGGTTCCGCTGAAGAAATATTTAAATTGTACAACGGTGAAAAGAAAATAAACTATGTTTATTAAAATCAAAACAGTAATCATAATAATGGCATCGAGTTTAAACTCCTGATGTAAGCCTGCCTGCTGGTTGAAAACCTTGATTTGTTTCTGAAAAAGACCTTGTATGAAGCCAAAGAAGGCAGCTGTACAAAACAGCACGATCAGCAATCGTATAACACCTTCTGCATCAATTTCCCTGAACCAATCAGGAATACCGCCAACTAACCGTTCAAACTGGGTATCAGCTGAAATCAGCAAATTTAAGACGATCAATAGGACAGGAAGAGAAATCAGGATTCCAATCGAGATTTTCTTCCAAATGATTAATTTATCATCATCCACATCCTTTTTTACACCTTTTCCAAACACAGCGGCAAAAGCTGCATTGTATTTAACCATTTCAAGAAGCTTTGACAATAAAAAGGCAATAAAGGACGGCTTATTCCATTGAAGACTCTTTGGACTTGTGACCAAAACTAAATGAAAAAGGACCAAACCAGGAATCACCAATATATTTAAGACATAAAAAAGCATATTGTTATTTAGAACATATCCCGCTGATAAGAGCCATATACAACAAAGGACGAGGTAGCCAAGTCGCTGATGTGAATAACGGAAGCCACGGCTACGCCATAAGAATACCAAATAAAAGGCAGCGATAAACACAAAATAGGAGATCCCGATTTGCGCGCGAAAAAAAGATTCCTCCGCCAATATTCCAAGCAGCAGACATAAGAATAAAAATACCCAGTCCGGTTTGCCAATTTTAATTTCCATATAAACCCCTCTTTTGTCTAGAAATTCTATATACATCGTTTTCCTAGGTAACTATGCAAAAAAAATGCCTATATCGATGCTTTCCGTCCCCAGCGATAACCAATCCAGCTTATCGGATAGAGGATAAGTGTAAAGAAGATACAAGCAATGATAAACGTTTTTGTTAATAACGGTGCAAACCAGGAATGTGGAATGATGTGAAAAACCGTAAGGACCATCAAAATTAGATTTGGAATGAGCGAAAGGATAAAAGTTTTCCTTAGAAGCGTTCTTCCTCCAGGTCCAAAACCTTTCCCGATTTCATATCCAAGCAATGCCCAAAAAAACGTATATAAGAAGGCAATTAACGTCGGGATGGAAGTTAGATGGCTCCATATGGCTGTCAGCCATTTCCATTGGTAAAGATTATGTGCCAATGTCAATAAACTCCCGCCGCCAAAAAAGAGTATATTTAAGAGAATAAACAGCCATTTCATATTACTTGGGGTTACAGCCAGCTCCTCTTTCCATAACCGTGCAATTTCTTCCGGGCTGCCAAGTCTTGATGTAAGCCTTTCCGTAATCTCCTCCTCTGTACTGCATTCATTTGACTCAATGAGAATTTCATCAATATGTGACTCATACTCAAGGAGGATACTTTCTTTATCTTGGTGATTTCCAAGCCCTTTGGCTATTTCATCGAGAAATCTACTCTTCGGCCGTTCCATGGTTTGATCTCCCTATCACTTTGTTCATCACCTTAACAAAGTCTTGCCATTCCCGCGTTTTTTCACCCAACAACTCTTTTCCTGCAGTTGTGATCCGATAATATTTCCGCGCAGGTCCTTTTTCTTGTTCCTGCCAATAACATTCAATGTACTCCTGCTTTTCAAGCTTGTGCAGTGCGGGATACAGCGTACCCTCCTTCACGCTCAAGTCATGATCACTTCGCTGTTCCAGCTCTTTTACTAATTCATATCCGTACATATCCCTCTCATTTAATAATTGCAGTAAGATAAGAGATGTGCTCCCTTTCACCAATTCGCGATTAAACATGTTCTCACCTACCTAGATATTTTATGTATATAGAAATTCTACATCTGTTTATTGACTTTGTAAAGTTTTTTTAAAGATATCTATAAAAAATAGTGGCGATTCTTTTAGCATCGCCACTATTTTTTAGCTTATTTCATTTTCAGATTGTTTTTTTGCCGCTCGATATATTGGTCCCGCTCGCCGCCATCAGATAACTCCTCCGAAAATTCATGATCAGCCTCGCTGCCAATAAATTCACCTGTTTTTATTGTTTTCGGCGGCAAATTATTATTTGGCGCTGCCTGCCCATTCCATGTTCCCATATTTATCACCTCATATTTTTAGTAATTTGTATCTTTCTGCAAAAAACACCCGGAACAATATTCCAGATGTTTATATCTTAAATAATCATTTTTTTATTGTCCTGTAAGTGCAATTCCTGTTCATCTGGATCATCCTGCTCACGGTTCTTTTTGATTCTGAAATGATAAATCAAGTAACAGCCAATAACAAATGGAACCCCGAGATAAAGTGCCAATCTTTGTTCAGGGTCAAAAGCTAAACTGGCTAAGACAATGATGTTTAATGTTAAGGCAATAATAGGCAGAACAGGGAATAGGGGTGTTTTAAATTTAAGGTCCTCTACTCTGCCTCCTTCCCGTATGAATTTTCTGCGGAAGGCAATTTGGGATGCTGTAATTGAAATCCAGCCTACTTGTGCCCCTAAACCCGCTATGGAAAGCAGCCAGACAAATACTGTTTTTTCAGCAAAGAAACCTGACAATAATGATAATAAGGCAACTCCAATGGTCAAAACAAGTGCATTAAAAGGTACACCACGTTTATTGACTTTCATTAACCCCAGACTCGCCATTTTCTCTTTTGACATTGCGTGCAGCATCCTTGTCGCCGCGTACAATCCAGAGTTAGCAACCGAGAGGAGAGCAGTTAATATAACAAAGTTCATAATATCTGCTGCATAAGGAATTCCAATACTATCAAAAACAACCACAAATGGGCTCTCAACCACTCCAGCTTTATTCATTGGAATTAATCCTGCTACCACAAAGATGGCTAGAACGAAAAAGAATAATGTCCGCCAAACCGTTTGTCTAATTGACTTTGGAATTGTTTTTTCCGGTTCTTCGCTTTCACCTGCGGCAATTCCAATCAATTCGGTTCCTTGAAAGGAGAAATTTACCGCAATCATAGTAATGATTAAAGCTGTTAAGCCGTTCGGCATGAGACCATGTGCTGTGAAGTTGGATAAGAATGGCGCACTTTGACCGCCCTTCATGGGGATCAGACCGAACATGGCGGCACCGCCTAATATGATAAACATGATAATAGCAAAAATTTTAATGCTCGAAAACCAAAATTCAGATTCGCCAAACGCCCGTGCAGATAACGCATTCATCAAAAATAAAAGAATAGCAAACAAGGCACTCCAAATCCAAATGGGGGAATGCGGAAACCATCTGTGCATTAACTGTCCGGATGAAAGAAGCTCCAAGGCAACCGTCACAGCCCATCCGAACCAATAAAGCCACCCGAGTGCAAAACCGGTTCCCGGACCGATAAATTTCGTGGTATAGGTTTGAAAAGAACCCGACACCGGCATGGCAACAGATAATTCACCAAGACAGAGCATGGTTAAAAACATGATGAAACCGCCAACTAAGTACGAAAGGATGGCCCCTGTTGGTCCGGCCTGACTAATGGTATAGCCCGATCCCAAGAAAAGACCTGATCCAATGACCCCGCCTAGTGAGATCATAAATAAGTGTCTTGATTTCATCGTTCTTTGCAATTCATTTGTTTGGCTGTTTTCATGTAAAATCATCAAATTCCCCCTCTTTCCTAAAAGTATGCGCTCTCATATACCAAAAAAAAGCTGTATAATTAAGGAAATTTCAACGATGAGATTCACATTAATAGATTAAAGGGTTTATTAAAAATTAACAGCAGACATTTTTCCCAATTATCACACTTCTCAACACTAATATTTTTAAAATCATACACGTATAATAATTCCATTTTTCCACAAACTTAGAAAAGCGGATGCGACGCTTTTAATGATGTACACCAGCCGCTGCGCGCTGGTGCTGACCAATGAAAACGATGAGGTGAAAATAATGGGGCTGCTCAACACATTTAATCAATGGAAAGAGACAAGATATCAAAATCATATCTCTAACATGAAAGACCAAGGTAAATGTCCGGACTGTCAGGGCCGAGGCTATACCGTGTATCCTTATAATGAATTCGCCTATTTTAATTCTTTTGAATGTCCTGGCTGTCATGGCAGTGGATACTATGTAGATTGGGAAGAATTAAGATAAACTCTCCTAATTATAAAATCCCTTCATCGAATGAATGGTGTTTCATGTCAATAAAGGGATTTTTCATTTACTTTATGCTTATTGATTTCTAAACTTCTTCCTCTACCACAGCTGAGACTGTACCTAAGGGAAGCACCTCGCCAACTTCCTCCGCTGTTTTCGGAGTACTGACTACGTCAATTACTGAAACAGAGTTATCCACAAAGCATTGCTCATTTCCTATAGTATCCTCAAGCCCCAATTCCCGGCTTACCTCTTGAAGATATTTTTCCATTCTCGTTAGTTTCTGGTAAGACTTTTCAATTTGTGCAGTGGATTGGTCATATTCCTTCTTAGCATTTACGACAATGTTAAGAAATTCACGCTTTATATTCTCCTGCTGTTCTCTTAATTTCTTCTTTTCCTTATTTAGTTCCTCAGTATATTTACTTTTCAAATCATTTATCATTACCTTGGCTTTTTTTAAGCCTTCTTCCATGAACATATTAATTTCATCTAGTCTTTTTCTAACTTCATATAGTGTTTCCTCAGCACGTTTACGATCTTTTTTTATTTTTTTTAAAGCACTTTGTGCCGTCTCGCCGCGCTTAACGGCTTCATGAATTTGTTTTAACCGTTCATTTACATCCCTATAGACTCTTTTTCTAACTTCGTATTCCTCGACGATGTCCCTTTTTGCCGTATCATAACTTTCTTTTACCTTCATCGCTTCTTCCATATGTTCTCTTAATTTTGAAGCGTATTTTTGCTGATCCATCCCGTAAGTTCCCCTTTCCCCATGCTTATTCATTTTTTTGCCAATTCACACGTTATTAATCACTATATGCAGTTGTACCTGTAATGGTATGTACTTTCCCCCATAAATGGGTGGTGAAAAATTAATCAGATGAAAAAATGACGGTCAGTATCTGAGTCGATACTGACCGTCATCATAAATTTGCCTGTTTAAACAGGTTTTTTAATCAGGCTTTGGTAGGCTTTTGAAGTTCTTATCTCTACAGTAAGCGAACCTTTCCTCACAATTGTTTTTATAAGTAAAGGGACTCCAGTGGTATTTTTAAATCTAAAATCCTTTCCTCCGTATGATACGGTGGCATCTCTCCCCTGTGGCACATAGCCCACATGCAGGGAATGATTATATTTTTCAATATATTTTACACCTAACTGATCGATGGCGTTGTAAAGTGTTGACGAAGTTTGGCAAATGCCCCCTCCGTATCCGTCAACCATTTTTTTATCACGGATTTCCGATGCTTGTTGATAGCCATGGGCAGCATCACTCGGTCCTACAGTCGTATTGAATGAAAAGGAATCCTGGGTACCAATTATGATATTGTTAATCGATTGCGCTGATAATTCAATATTTTTTGATCTTCCAACGACACTGCTGTTAAAATGGGTCGAGTAGGAGGCAACCACTACTTCGCCCAAATGCGGGGGATCTTCATGCTTATACCCACTCGCAGTTACATACAAAGGGATTTCAACATCCCCGCCCGTACCAGAGATTTGAAGGATGTTTTCAGTTAACTCGGATTCATCGAGAATGGTTTGCGGCGTACCATTTATGATTTGTCCGTTTGCATCCAGCTTATCAAGGACCATTCTCTTGTCATATCCCGGAGTCGTTATTGTTCCTCTCGCAAATTCCCTTGCCATAATCTCAATTGCAGCTTTATATTTTTCATTATCCTTACCATAGCCCAAATCCTTTGTGTTAAAGGTTTTTACAATTGCCTTTGTGTTCGGGTCAATGATATTCACGTAAATCGGCCTGGCTTCTTCCCTTTTCCTGGCCTCCTCTCGTTTGCGTTCTTCTTCCTTTTTCTCCTGCTCTAACTTCTGTTTCTCTTTTTTTTGCTGCTCCATAGCCTGCGCTTTTTTTTCTTTCGCTGATTGTTCAGCACATCCGGTTAAACCAATTAAACTGCCGGTTAATAATAGTGAAATACCTAACCTTGACTTTACCATGTTTCCCCATCTTTTCTCGTATTATTGTTTAATATGCAGCTTTCAAATTTTTAGACGATTTCATTAGAATGAAAGTTTCATAAATCTCCCAATTCAACTCCCTTTTTAACTAAAAAATATAGTGGGTTTTTTCGTTATTATTTTAACATTTTTTTGAAATAATAAAATGGAGACAGTATACAAATATAGCGGGAATTGTTGCCACATCATATATAAAAATATGAATAATAATTTTAGAAAAGTCAATATTAATGCTATCCTTTAATACTCAATTTGGAGGTGCTTTCGTGTCTGTATTTGTCTATCAGACATTTGTCATTAAACAAGAGAAATTTAAAGAGGGCATTGAAAATTTAAAAGAAATTAAAACATTCAGGAATGAGAACTTTGATCACAAGGTTGAATTACTAACGCCAATTTCGGGGGAAGACCACACATACGCCCTTTTATCAACCTACGATGGGTTAGCTGAAATGGAATTACAAAGTAAAAAAATGTTTGATGATGAAGAATATCTTAAGCTGATCGGGCAATTTTTCCTCGAGAATATTGTTCAAGGCAGTATGTATACACAAATTTACAGATCGCTTAATGATAAAAAATCGAGCGAAAATAAATAGAACATACCTGAAACCATGGTATGTTCTATTTAACTTTGCAATAAAAACAAGAAGAGGGAATCGCTGGTTTTCAAACACCTTATTACTGAATAGCATATGATATACTATAAGCAAATAACATCCTGCCCATACCCCTCTATAGTCATCCATTTTTCACAGCTTTATTATTGTAATCATTGTGATTTTTTGCTCCCTTGGCATTAGCAGATTAAAGGGGGAATCTATAATGATAACCACCATCTTGATTCTTTTTACCGTTTTTTTATTTTCATTATTTTTTATATTGGGGGTGAAATCAAAAGTAAATAAAACGGATAATGAATGGATTTTCTTTGCGTTATCAATAGTTAGTTTTATTAGTGTCCTTTCCATGTTATATTATAACGATTGGAATTTAACAAAACCTGTCAATAACGAGGTAAACAATCCATCGAAAACAGAAGTTCCTGCCGGGGGTGTTCATAATAATGTGGAAGATCCAGCGGAAGAAATACCACCGGTTAAAGAGACTCCTCCGCCTGAAGACCCTAATGATAAAGGACCGCCTGAACAAGCTCCAGCTACACCTGAAAAAATACAAGTTCCCGCAAATGGAGTAGTTGTGTATAAAGTTGTGAAAGGTGATACCCTTTGGTCTATCTCCGAACGGGCAGAAGTGACAGTAGAGAAAATTAAAGAATGGAACAGCCTCACTTCTGACACGATTAATGTCGGACAAATCTTAAAGATTTATGGCAAAAATACCGAGCCGAAGCCGCCAAAAGCAGAAACACCGCCTACTGCTTCACCATCCGACATTGTCTCGAACGGCAATACAAATGTTAAAGAAATCGCCTTAACCTTTGATGCCGGCAGTGATGCAGCTGGCATACGCATATTGGATGTACTACAAAAGTACAAGATTAAGGCAACTTTCTTCCTAACCGGCAAGTGGGTAGAAAAATATCCCGAGTTTGCCAAAAGAATTGCTGCTGATGGACACGAAATTGGAAACCATTCGTATTCCCATCCGGATGCTGTTAAAACCACGGCTGACGGTTTTGCTGATGATATAAAGAAAGCTGAAAATGCCATTAAGAATGCTACCGGTAAGTCACCAAGGCCTTATTTCCGGTTCCCATTTGGTTCCTACAACAATACATCATTAAAAACGGTCGGTGAAAACGGGTATCCTTACAGTATTCAATGGTCTCTGGATACGATTGACTGGCAGCAACCCACAGTTGAGGTGATCATTTCCCGGATAAAAACGGGTGCAAGCAACGGGGATATCATTCTTGCACATATCGGCGGAGTTAATACACCAGAAGCCATGGACCAGGTTATCCCATGGCTGCAAGCGCAAGGGTATAAGCTTGTGACACTGACCGAGCTATTAAAATAAAAATCATTTTGTGGTCAGAATACCCGTTTAGGAGCAATGCAAAACGCATTGCTCTTTCTATCATTTTCCAGGTCTATTTATAAAACCTTCATATTCCTTTTTCCTTACTCATAAAATGGACAAGGAAGGCTGGTCCTGGGGAGGAATGAAGTGTGGCAGTTAACCCTATATTTTTTAAGGATCCACACCATTAACGATGAATAAAACGATGTTAAGCTATTTTTGTTTATTATTTGGTGCCCTCCTGCAGGGTATGTCAATGTCCTTGTTTTTATTTCCACATTCCATTCCATCCGGTGGGGCGGCAGGACTCGCCATTTTACTGAATCATTGGTTCCACTTATCATTAGGCTTTTCATTGTGGCTGGCCAATATCGTTTTCTTGCTTTTCGCCTTAAAATACTTTGGTTTTACCTGGACTATAAAAACGATCATCTCTGTGGCCACCACCTCTACAACTGTCGGCATTCTTACCGCTCAAGCAGCACACCGGCATGTCCACATTTTTTTGGATATGGGGGCTGGCAGTATCATTTTTGGAATCGGGGTCGGTTTGCTCATTCGTGCTGGAGCATCAAGCGGTGGAATGGTCATTCCTGCCTTAATGATTGCTTCCTACAAAAAATGGAGCCCTGGGAAGGTTATGATGGGAATCAATCTTATGATTTTTCTTCTGACAGCACTTGTCATCGACTATAAAATTGTGGTTTACGCCATTATTTGCCAATTTCTCTCAACAAATATTATTGATTATATTTATACATTGAGGTTTCATCAACTCCATTTTTTATCAGCTAATTGGCGGAAAAGATAAAGAAGATCCTGATCACTTGCATTCTTCAAGTAGGAAACGTTTGTTTTAGATACAAATTCATATTCATTTTGGCTAGACTCTCTTGGCTTAACCATTGATAACACCACTTATATATATTGTTTATTGGTTGAGTTGAAGACCTTTATTGAAAACACTCTGTTGATTGGCGCGGAAGGCACGAAGACTCCTGCGGGAGTACGGGGCAGGGGAGACCCCGCAGGAGCGAAGCGACGAGGAGGCTCCCCGGCACGCCCGCGGAAAGCGAAGTGCCTGGAGCGCCAATCAAC
>CAYNUT010000089.1:0-15961 GCA_964400595.1 uncultured Neobacillus sp.
GGCCTGGATTCGATAATTAGTACTAGCGGATTGGGTAAAATTTATATATTTTTCTCTGAGGGATATGCCCAGTGCCAGCAAGTAATGCTAAACCTGAAAATAATAAGCGCTTAAAATAACAAAACAAACCAGCACTCATGAAAATGAGTGCTGGTTTGTATTTCAAGATGCTGCCGAAGTTCTACATGTACACTGGAGGCGTACAAAATAGGGGTATTTGTCCACGAGCGGTGCCTGACACCATAGATGACACCACAGATGACACCACAGATAACACCACAGAAATACCACTACATATGAACCCCTCAAAACAAAAAAAGGCACAGAATAGACATAGATCTGACATATAATAGGAGTTTTTTCTCCTATTATGACAAAATGTGATAGTCTTTTAATCTTATTGTAACATAACTGGTACATTGTTCTGGTATAACTAGAGGGTAATAAGGAAAGGAGAAAGAGTATGCAAACGACATTAAAGCGTATCATTCTCGTGTTACTTACGTTTGTATTGTGTATGTCCGGAACGATGATTACATATGCACAAACTAGCAATGAAGCCCTACATAATGCCAAGCAGCAGTTAGAGCAGCAAAATAGAGTAGTAGAGCAGAAGGAGCAAGAAAAGCAATCTGTTAATAAAGAAATAGAAAGTATTCAAAAAGAACTGGAATCCCTCTATACTTCTATTGACCAAAATAAAGCGGCAATGGCCAAAACTCAGAAGGAAATTGACGCTACTAATCAATTAATTGAACAGAAAAAGGAAGAAATCGTCGTTCTTGAGGACAAAATCCTTGGCAGGAAAGACATTATGAAGAAGAGGGCAGTAGCCCTGCAGCAAAATGATAATCTGAATCTCATCATCAATTTATTTTTCGAAGCTGACAGTATTTCCGACTTTATTCAACGAGCAAGTGCCGCATCAGAATTAATGGATGCAGATAAAGACATTTTGACCGCACAGAAGCAGGACCTGAAACAGATTGAAAAAGATAAAAAAGAGATTGATAAGCAGGAGCAGGTTTTAGTAGAGCAGCAGAATGCTATTTCAAAGCAGCAGTCAGAGCTTGATCAAAACATGCAAAAGCAGCAGCAGACGCTAGCTGTTATGCAGGAAAAATATAATCAAATATCGCAGCAGGTTGCACTTGCCCAGCAGGAAAAATCCGGCATTGAGTCCCAGATGAAGGCAATTCAAGACAAGATTAATAGAGATCAAGCAGAAGCTAAAGGCCGTACAACATCAACCGGTTCTTCAGCTGCCCCGGGTGCTGCAATTACAGGCCAGGAGATGTACGTGACGGCAACGGCATACACCCCTGAGGAGTCCTATCATATTACGGCAGCAGGGTACGATATCAAGGCCAATCCAAATATGAAATTGATTGCGGTCGACCCAAGGGTCATCCCATTAGGAAAAAAAGTGTGGGTAGAAGGCTACGGTGTCGCCGTTGCTGGTGATACGGGAGGGGCTATCAAGGGCCATATTATTGACGTCCTTTTGCCAACAAAAGCACAAGCCTTGCAATGGGGAAGAAGGACCGTCAAAATCGTCGTATTGGACTAAGATTAAAAAATTGGAAATAAAATGTAAAAACACGCATATTAGGGGTCTGCTACCGAAAAGATAGCAGGTCCCTTTTTAATGATTTAGATCATTATTTTTTTCGAAAGGAGAAATCATGGAAGGGAAAAAGGTTTCGTTTAAAACGATTGATGAATACATTTTACAATTTCCTCTTGAGATTCAGGAAATCTTGGAAACATTAAGAAAAGTGATTAAGGAATCAGCACCAGCTGCAGAAGAGAAAATAAGCTATCAAATGCCTACTTTTTATTTATCTGGTAATCTGGTGCACTTTGCTGCCCACAAAAATCATATTGGGTTTTATCCAACCTCCAGCGGTATCACAGCATTTAAAGAAGAAATATCAGAGTATAAAAGTTCAAAAGGCGCAGTGCAGTTTCCGTTAGGAAAGCCGCTGCCATATGAATTAGTGAGGGAAATAGTTAAATTTCGAGCGGCTGAGAATGTTAAAAAAGCAGAAAGCAAAGCAAAAAGGAAAAAATAACTTTAATTGAATAGGGGGTGGGGATGAGCTAATCTCCCGCTCCAATAAAAAAGCACTGCAATTTTTTCTAATAAGAAAATGCAGTGCTTTTATCTATATCCATTTAGCCCTGAATACTTCTTTCCGAAACAAAAAGGGTGCGGATGAAATCGAGTGTCCACACCACGTGGACAAATCCATGGAAATGTCCACGAGCGGTGCCTGACACCAAAGTGATAAAACTAAAATGATGACACCAAAGTGGTGAAACCAAAGTAACCCTTTTTACCCCAGGTAGACCAAATCCTTTAGTTCATCTGTTGAGAGTTCGGTGATCCAGTTTTCGCTTTGGATGATTTGGTCGTTTAGGAATTGTTTTTTCTCGAGCATGGCGTCTATTTTTTCCTCCAATGTGCCGGTGCAGATCAGCTTATGCACGTGGACGAAGCGGGACTGGCCGATGCGGTAGGCGCGGTCGGTCGCCTGGTTTTCGACAGCCGGATTCCACCAGCGGTCATAGTGGATCACATGGTTGGCAGCAGTCAGGTTCAGCCCTGTTCCGCCTGCCTTCAAGGACAGCAGGAATACCGGGAACTCACCGTTCTGGAACCGCTCAATCATCTTATCGCGATGCACCTTCGATACACTACCGTTCAAAAACGGCACATCAACGCCAAATTTCTTTTTCATGGTGGTGCGAATCATTTCGCCCATCTCGATATATTGCGTGAAAATCAAACAGCTTTCGCCTTGATCCAGCACTGCCTCAACCAGCTCAACCAGCTTCTCCATTTTGTTGGAACGGTCAAGCAGCTGCCTGCCGGCTGATTTTTCCTTTAAATATAATGCAGGGTGGTTGCACAGCTGTTTTAAACGACTGAGCATTTGTAAAATTAACCCTTTGCGCTCAAAGCCCGACAATTTTTCAATCTCCGCAAAAGTATCGTGGATGAGCTGCTCGTACAGCGAGGCCTGCTCAGCCGTGAGTGGGCAGTACTCTTTTTGCTCCTGCTTGTCGGGAAGGTTCAAGGCGACCTCTTCATCTTTTTTCGTGCGGCGGAGCAGGAAGGGGCGGATCAGTGCCTGCAGCTGCTGCACTTTTTCCTTCTTCTCATCCTTTTCAATCGGAATGACGAACTTTTTCTGGAATTGTCCCAAGCTCCCAAGATAGCCGTGATTGGTAAAATCAAAAATTGACCACAGCTCACTTAAGCGGTTTTCCATCGGGGTCCCCGTCAAAGCAATATGATGGCGGCCTCGCAGCCTGCGGACGGCCTTCGACTGCTTTGTCTGGGCATTCTTAATATTTTGTGCTTCGTCAATTGCAATCGTGCTCCACAGCTGCCTCTCAAACTCCTGGGAATCCAAATGACTCAGGCCGTAGGAGGTCAGAACCACATCCACATCGCGGATTTTTTCGGCAAGAGCATGCTCCTTCATGCGATTCGGCCCGTAGTGAAGATATACATTCATTTCAGGGGCAAAACGCTCCAGCTCCTTCTGCCAGTTTCCGAGCACCGATGTAGGGCAGATGATGAGGGCAGCCTTCGCTGGTACTTTCCCTACCGGCACGGGTTCCTCATTTTTCCTGACGCGTGTAGTGTTTTTGGTGTCAGGCACCGCTGCTAACAGCTCATCGCCAGCCTCTTCCTTCACCTTCAGTAAATAAGAGATGAGCTGGACTGTTTTGCCGAGGCCCATGTCGTCAGCGAGACAGGCACCGAATCCGAATTGACGCAGGAACCAGAGCCAGCTCATGCCAAGCTGCTGGTAGGGGCGAAGCTCGCCGTTCAATCCTGGAGGTACATCCGCAAGCGGAATCTCATGCACCTCTGAGAGCTGTTTCATCATTTGTTTCCACTGGCGGTTCAGCTCAATTTGAATTTTTGCAAATGCCTTCGGATTTTCCAGTTCATCCTCTTGCGTCCCTGGTTCAACCAGCTCTTGCTCGAGCAAATCGCGGACATGAAGGCCTTCTTTTTCCGCCCGTTTCATTAAATCCTGAATCTGCCGAATGAACTGCGGATCGAGCTTGACCCAGCGGCCGCGGATATAAACGAGCCGCCGTTTTTCCTCAACCAGCTTGCTAAACTCATCCTCAGACAGGTCAACACCGTTCATGGAAAAGCGCCAGTTGAAATCGAGCATTGACTGAAGCCCCACGAATGATGGGCGGTGGCTTGATGTTCCTTTCAGCGACGCCTTCACCTTGAGGTTTGCATTTTTCATCGCCTGCCACCAGGATGGGAGGAGGATTTCTACATCAAGGGCGAGCAGAGTCTCGCTTGCCTCTGTTAAAAACATCCAAGCTTCTTCTTCCGTCAGGTGATTTTTAAAAAAGCCATCCTCACCGAGCCAGGGAATCAATCGAACCCAGCGTGCCTGCTCTCGGTCTACTTTATCGAGGTAGGGCCGCCATTTGGCGGGAATCTTGGCGACACTCTCAATGTCGCAGACTTCATCAATATTTTTTTTGCCCCGCAAAAAAACATCGAGGCTCCAGTCACCTTCGCCATCAACTGGTTCATCCAGCCGAAGTCCGATGGTAAAAGGTGTGTCGTTTTCCTTAATTCCGACCCACTCCAGCCAGGTTTCCTCATCGAAAAAACGGGCCAGCTCACTGCCTGAAATCGAATGTTTTTTCAATAATTCTAACTTTGGCCCGAACAGCTCTTTCATCGCGTTATTTCTTGTCAGATAGGATTCGAGCGCCCTGTTGTATAAATCAGAGAGAAAGTCGAGTGATGTTCTTGACGGTTTAAGCCCGGTGGGACCGGATTGGCCGCTCTCTGCAGGGGCAGCCGTTGCAGAAGTATTGGGATTGCCGTAAGCAGTGTCATTTGATGGTGACCCAATAATGTCGTTTACCGAATCCTCCTCGATTTCCTGTTCCCAGAAAGAAGAGTCAAACTCATCCTTCACCCGCTCCGGGAGCTTCCAGCGGAAATCGCCATGCTCCCATACCGAAAAGTCGGGCAGCCAGTCTTTTTCCAAAATTCCTTCATGAAGGGCATGGGAGGCCGCCAAGCAAAGCTCGGATTGCTCATTCCAATCCCATTCAATAAAGCGATTGAACGACTCTTTGGCAAAAAGCGAAACGAGCTGCCAGCCGCTGAGGATGACCCCTCCAACACCCGCTATTGAACCTGTTTCAAGCAGCGTCCCAAAAAAGCTCTCGGTGTGGCTGCTAAAAACGAGATTCTTCCACTCGGATGGGTTCATCAAGCGGCCTTGTTCATCTTTGGCGGTTAGAAGGAAGCGCCCATCCTCTAATTTAGTTGTCAGCAATTTCATAAACCGTTTCTTAAGCATCGCCATGCCTGCTCCTTTGTTTCGCCGATAAATGTGTCATATTCGCCGATAAACTATTAAAATTCGTGATAAAACTGCCATATCCACCGATAGATACTTATATCGAGATGATTAACAATATAAGAATGGTATCTACACTTCAAATAAGTGTCCACTGTACGCGGACAAATCGGTGGCAAATGTCCACGGGCGGTGCCTGACACCCAACTAAAACCCAACAAAAACCATACAAAAACCATACAAAAACCATACAAAAACCCAATTATCCTTCTATGAGTTTGCTGCGGCGGCATTCTTCGTGGAAGGCGCGCAGCCTTTTTGTTCGCTCCATCAAGGTATCCAGGAAGTATTGCCAGTCGTCTGCCCGCTTCAACTTTTTATAGAGCGTCCTAAGCTTCTTTAAATGGCGGACGGCCTGAACGTAGCCCGAGCGGTTTTTTTGGTCAATCTCGCGCTGGGCCGTTTGGTGGAGCATCGACAAAAGCAGCTCCGGCCGCTCCTTCTCAATCACCTTCAAGCGATCCTTCGGCAATTCGTAAAAATCGAGACCGATAAAGGCCTGAAGCTCGCCCCAGCGGTCGTACTGGCCACGCTCAAACAAGAAATATTCGTACTCCCCAAAACAGTATGGCAGCGTCTGCAGCATCGCCCGCTCGTACACATCCACTCGGTCATTCTCCGAACAATAGGGCGTGACCGCACGGAGTGCGGTTCGCACAAACGAAGTACAGCTATAATACGACCCCAGCGACTCCAAATACGCTTTCACCTTTTGTAAAAATAACTCAATAACTGGCCCAACGCGGCGCCATGCCCGCAGTCCGCTTAAGTATTCAATCCAGTAAACCAAATACGGCGTAAACATTTCATCCACAATCGGAGCCATCATCTTCAGTGCCAGCTCATCATTCTGGAGCAGAAAATTCAAATGAATTCGCGCCACAGCAAGCGGGAGGGGATTTTCCCAATCCTGCAGCTCTTTGCCTCGAACATGTACCTTCTCAGCTTCCTCTTCACGCCAGGACTTCTTTTTAAATAGCTGCGTCCACAGCAGGCGGTACAAATAAATCCGTTCATATTCCAAGCCAGACGCACATGTCAGCAGCTCAAATGCATCGGCCCTTAATTTTTCAATAAATTCATCAATAGCAAAAGGCAGCGAGCGTCCATTGATTTTGTCCAGGAGCTCGGCGCCATCGTCAAGCAAATGTTGAAATAAATGAAGGTAGGTGCGGTGAACAATGTCCTCCTCATGCCCAAGCTTTTCGGATAGCGCGGCCAGTTTGCGAAAGGAAACAACCGCCGCGACCAAATCATACATGAAGCGCCATTCCTCTTTTGCCGGGGCGCTGGCCTGGATCTGCCGCTGATAAATCGCGAACAGCTCCGGAATCACATACGGGCTCGTATATTTTTTCGAAGCAAGCAGGGTGTCGAAGCTGACCTCAAACGATTGAACCCAGCGGCTGTAGTCGGGCTGCATATTTCTCGCACCGGTGGTTTTCACCAAATCCTTTGCTGTCTGCAGGCCCCAGCTCGAAAAAACCTTCTTCTCCCGCGCAGGCTCGCGCCATTCGGCTACCCAATCCGAGACACTGTCAAACCGCGAATAGGCAGCAAAAAAGACCGCCAGCTTGTGCCGGCATATACCTTCTGCAGGGCATGAGCACTCGCTCATCGCCAAAAAGTTGAAATCAAGGCAGACCTTAACGGGCATTACATCCTGCACCGTGCCTGTAACTTGATCTGTCCCCATATGTAAGTGTGAAACAAGCCCCTGCCGGTATAGCATTAACCCCTTCTGGACGAGCCTGGCGTCCTCACCCTCATACGGGCTCAGCAGATCAGCGACCTCGTCCCCAAAGCTGTAAAAATGTTTCGCTTCCATGGCAATGCCCCCTTTCAACTACGCCTCTGTCATTGTCCTCCCGGCGAGTTTTTTTAAAAAAAATAAATATCGAAACCCAAGCCAAATCACAAGTAATCCGGCGGGTATTTTTAAAAAAGTCCATATTCTCTTATTATACCCAAAAAAGTGCAATTAGAGGAGGGGGTGGGAAAGAAACTGCTCGTCATATTACCGAACCATCATAAAGATCCAAAGGGAATGGGGATGATACAGGGAAGCATATAAGCTGGTGAAGAATATAATAGTGAGAAAAAAAGGGGGAGGCAGGCCCTTGTCAATCAAAGAGCTGCTGCAGCGTTTGTGCAGAGAGCTCGTCTATATTTTTATGAGGTGTGAAAAAGGTGGGAATGTAAATAAGGAAGTGTTTCATTTCCCATTTAGCAGAAAAAAGTGCTCAACCGGTAAATGAGAGAGTGCTTCATTTCCCGAATAGCAGAAAAAAGTGCTCAACCGGTAAATGAAGAGGAGCTGAAGTGACTGCAGGAGAGAAAAATGCGTCCGGTGGCCTTTCCGGAGGTGCGTGCTGGGACTGCTCGCGAAAGAAACAAGTCCCAGGGTCCGTCAAGCACGGTTCATAAAGCAGCCAGCCTGCTGAGACAAAAAAGAGCATCCTCATTTGGATGCCCGCCGGGAAATGGTTTTTGTATTTGTACTTTTTGATAGATTGGAAAAACACTCAAACAAGTGAGTAATATACCTATTAAGCTCGAAACCTTGCTCATTAATAAACTCTAGCATTTTGTTTTCCTTCATCTTCTCACCCCTTTAGCAGTAGTCTTGCCAAACTAGGAGTCTTTTAAACATAAAAAACCAGCCTCGCAAAAGGAGGCTGGAAAAATTTTTTAATAGAATCTCTTAAAACTGCTAAAGTGGGCCGTATAATACGGGCTGGTTAAATTGGAAATCATAATGCCGTGCTTCTCGTCGGCGTGGATGAATTGGCTGCCGCCAAGGTAAATTCCGATATGGGAGATTCCAGGTTTATAAGTATTTTCGAAAAAGACAAGATCGCCTGCCTGAGGCTTGTCGACATAGTAGCTGCGGTCATAATAGCCTGCCGCAGAATAGCGGCCAATCTTCATGCCCGATTGATTTGCCACATAATAAATGAATCCGCTGCAGTCAAAACCGGCCAGCGTGCTTCCGCCCCAAACATACGGAATGCCAATTAGGCTTTTGGCATTAGTAACCATTCGGGAGGAAAAACTCCCCTGTGCAGGTGCTGACGTGGTGCTTGACACCTTTAACTTCTGACCGACAAAAATTGTGTCGGATTTCAGGTTATTCAAGGATTTTAACTGTGCCACGGTCATCCCAAACTGCACGCCAATTTTACTGAGGCTGTCGCCGCTCTTTACCGTATATTCACTGGTGGAAGTGGGAGTCTGCGGTGCTGTCGTATTTTGGCCCGGAGGAGGCGTCGTCGGTTTGCCAGCGGAAGTCGTTTGCCCGGGGGCCGAGACCTTCAGCGTTTGGCCGACATAAATCACAGTGCTTTTTAAATTGTTCCACTGTTGCAATTCGCCAACGGTAACGTTAAAACGATTGGCAATTTTAATCAAAGTGTCACCGCTTACGACGGAATAGGTGGTTTGGGGTGCCGGGGTTGCTTGGGCCGGAGCCGTATCGGCAGAGATTTTTATAATTTGATTTTCATAGATTGTGTCCGATTTCAAGCCGTTCAGCGTCTTAATTGTATTAACACTTGTTTTATGTTTGAAGGCAATTTTTCCTAAGGTATCGCCTTTTTGGACCTTGTATGTATCTGCAAGGGCAGTTCCGGCAAAAAGAGTCGAAAAGAGCGCAGCTGTCGATAGAGTACGAATAATGGTTTTCTTCACTAGTCAAATCACCCCATAAATTTTCATCTTTTTATTAATTTTACCATAGTTTGCTAAGATTTCGGGTAAAAACTTGCAAAACTTGGTGGATTTAATAGGAAAATAGGATGGGGTCTTTAGGTGGAAACATAGATTCGTGGAATTCTCGCAGTAATTTTATTAATTTCTTTAGATCAAAAAAGCCCATCTGAATGAGAAGGGCTTTTGGTTTGTTCACTTTTTTACTTCATCTCTTAATTGGCGTGCGAGCTGTTCCAGTGTTTCAGCAAGCTCAATTTTATGTAAATTGTGCAGCCTTTTGACCTGTGGGGAAATCGTGTAATCGATACGCTGGTCAATAAATAATTCTGTTAAGTAAATGCGGATTAATTCCGATTGAAATTCCAAAGATCTTACCACCTTTTGTAAACATTTTTGTCTGATAGAGTTGTAATTTTTCTTAACTAGTTTTTGATGTACTGTCTTTTTACTATGCACTCTCCCAAATTTGATGCTTAACCAGATAAAAAGTCAGGCAGATGCTCAATAGTAATTTCTGTTTTTGCCAGTTTTGTGCCTGCGATGTGATTTTACCACTTTTAAAAAGGGTGTGGGGAAATTTACTTTCCTTTTTGAAGAATTTACTTTCCTAATTTGGCGATTTACTTTCCTTTTTGAAGAGTTTACTTTCCTAATTTAGAAATTTACTTTCCTAATTTAGCGATTTACTTTCCTAATTTAGCAATTTACTTTCCAAACGCGTTATTTCTAAGTAAAAAAGGCCAGCCCCCGTACGATGGGGACTGGCTCACGCAATGAAGAAAAGACACCAACTTCAAAATTATTTCCGCCATACTCCGTTTTTGTCGAAGTAGTAGTTTTTGCCGCCGAGCTTGAGCCAGCCGGTAGCCATGGCGCCGTTCGTGCCAAAGTAGTACCATGCGGAGCCGCTCTTCATCCATCCGGTCTGCATGGCCCCGCCGCCCGTAAAGTAATACCAAGAGGAGCCGCTCTTCATCCATCCGGTCTGCATGGCCCCGCTGCCCGCAAAGTAATACCAGGCGGAGCCGCTTTTCATCCAGCCGGTCTTCATCGCGCCGCTGCCATCAAAATAGTACCAGGCGCAGCCAAGCTTTAACCAGCCGGTTTTCATCGCACCGCTGCCGTCAAAGTAGTACCAAGTCGCGCCGGCTTTATACCAGCCGATAACAAGGTCATAAGAACTTGGGTCATAGTAATACCAACGACCGTTCTCGTTCAGCCATCCGGAAATCACAGCTTTGATCACTACAATGGTCGTACCCTCACTTACATTTCCGGCAGCATCCTTAACAGAGACCGTTATCGAAGTATCCACCTGCTGGCGGGGGATCGTCACTGCAAATTTCCCATCAGCAGCAACCGTACCAGTACCAATCACCTTACCGCCCGCAGCAACCTGAACCAAAGCCCCGGCTTCACCCGTCCCTTTAACTGACGTATCGTGGTTCGTGACCACTGTAACCACAGGCTGCATGGGTGCGGTACCGTCTGCAACAATGACAACAACTGGTTCGCTCGCAAGGCCGGCCGCATCCCGCTGGATAACCGATAGCTTAGTACCCGCTTTAATCGGTGATACTAGGACTTTAAACTGCCCATCCTCTCCGGCATTATCGATATGCGTGTTCTCGTCAATTCCCTTAATTTCAATCCGTGCTCCCGGCTCTGCCGTTCCGGTAATCGCCCAATCCTTGTCCGTCACCGGGTTTACCACTGGCGGTGCAGGAGGAGTTACATCCTTCACGACCACTGTGGAAGCCTCACCCACGTTTCCGACCGTGTCAACAGCAGTAATCATAACCACGGTGCCGGCTTTTTGAACAGGAATAGCAAATGAGTAAAGCCCGTCGCCCCCAGCCACTCCTGAACCAATTTCAACACCGTTCACACTTGCTTTTACCGCGGCACCGGGCTCCGTTTGTCCTGATAAAATCGTATCCTGATCGGTGACCTCATTTACCCATGGCTTCACAGGCCCAGTAGCATCACTGACCACCACACTTGCGGCTTCGCTGACATTGCCAGCTTTATCGCTTGCCGTAACCGTCAGATTTGTGCCGGCCTTTTGCGTAGGAATCACAACTGAAAACACACCATCGTCCCCGGCAGAGCCAGTCCCAATCAAGCCCTCGCCGGCCTTAACCTGAACAGAAGCCCCCGCCTCAGCCTGACCGGACACGATACCATCATGATCTGTTACCCCATGAATAATCGGTATTCCAGGAGCCGTAATATCTTTCACGGTCACTTCCTTCGAAGTCACCAGCTCATTTTCACTATTAATCACTTCAAATTTCAACGTAGCATTCTCCACCAGACCGTTAACTCCGATGGAAAAATAACCTTTGTCATCCGACATGCCTTCTGCAAGATACTGCTTATCATTAAATACCCGCACAATCATATTTGGATGCGTTCTGCCTGTAATCGCCGTCGAATTTTTCGAAAAATCATCGACGAAAATCTCAGCGACATCATACGTTAGGTAGCGGGAATAGCCATACAAATCGGTTAATTTCACCTGCAGAGAATCTCCAGCGGAGAAATCGTTCACACGAAATGTTCCATTCGATTTAAGCGGCACACTTTGGCCGTTAATCTCCATACTCACAACGGGAACGGTGGCCCCGGATAAATTCACTTTGCCGCCGCTGCTGATAATAGGTGTATCATAAAGCTTAAACGGCACATCCGATAAGACGCGATTCGTTGCCACTAGACTCGAAATAGAGTTCGAGCCCGATATAACTACCTGGCCATTAACAGGGGTGTAATACCCATAGGTGAAGCTGCTGGCAATCAGACTGCCGGTTGACCGCAGCCCGCCGTACACCCGCAAGCCGCCAAGAACATAAACATTGCCGGTAAGCGTAACATTGCCGTTAATGGTTAGGCGCGCGCCCGGCATAATGTACACATCTTGGTTCACGGTCATGTTGGACCATGTCTCGCTGGAATTCACCAGGCGGTAATCCAGTGCTGGAACGCCTTCTATAACGGTAAAATTGCCAGTCGTTAAATCGGCTTCATCTGCCGTCACAACCTTCAAATTGCCATTTGTATCCTTAATCTCTACAGATTCAACCTTCCAGCCGCCAACCTCGGTGTTTCCATCAATTGAAAAATGGCCGACTAAATGCGTACCATCATAAGTTAATGGAACGGAGGTCTTCGACTGAGTCAAAGGAGAGAGGTAGGTAACAGTCCCAGACTTCAGGTTCGTATCATCGCTCGCATCCAACGTTAGCTGTACAGAGTCGCCGGCCTCCGCTACATTTTTATCAATAGACAACTTCGAAAAGGATGGCGGATTAGCTTCTGTGAACACCCTAAATTCCGAATTTGGCAACTTACCCTGAGGATCCTGGGCGTAAGAGACATAAGTAGAATTGCCTGTTGTATCATAAATAATCATATAGTCCACTTTATAGACGCCAGATTCAAAATTATCCATGATAGGAATGCTGCCTTCATATACATTTTGAGCCGGATTGTAGTTCATGGAAACTTTGAAACTTTTTTTTGTTATAGGTGTTTTGTAGTATAAATAAACGCGATCAACCCCAACATCATCCGAGGCTTTTACACTTACCTTAACTGAATCACCGAATGTAACGTCCTTCTTATCGACAGAGATGCTTTCAAATGTTGGTTTGGTAATATCTGCCCCGCTTGTACCGCTGATGGTAAATTCTGCATTCGGCAGCTGGTTTTGCGGATCTTGACCATAAGTGACGTAAGTGGAGTTACCCGTCGTGTCATAAATCAACATGTAGTCTACCTTAAAGACACCTGATTCAGTATTATTCGTAATCGGAATGCTGCCTTCATAAGCATTCTGATTTGCATTGTAGCTCATGGAAACTTTAAAACTTCTTTGTGTAATAGGTGTTTTGTAGTATAAATAAACGTGATCAACCCCAACATCATCCGAGGCTTTTACACTTACCTTAACTGTATCTCCAGCCGTTGCCGCCCTCTTATCAACTGAAATACTTTCAAGCGTTGGTTTGGCCACATCAGCACCAGTGGTACCGCTAACAGTAAATTCAGCATTTGGCAGGTGGTTTTGCGGATCTTGACCATAGGTGACGTACGCTGAATTCTCGGAAGTGTCATAAATCAACATGTAGTCCACTTTATAGGTGCCGGTTTCAAAATTATCCGGAATCGGAATGCTGCCCTCATAAACATTTTGATCGGCATTGTAGCTCATGTCCACTTTAAAACTTCTTTGTGTAATAGGTGTTTTATAGTATAAATAAATGCGATCAACCCCAACATCATCTGAAGCTTTTACACTTACCTTAACCGTGTCCCCTGGCACGGCAATTTTCTTCTCAACACTGATACTTTCCAATACAGGCTTTGTGACATCTGCAGCCGCAAATACAGTGCAGGTTGGTACATTGCTGAGGATTAATAATAATGCGGTGAAACATGCAATCAATCTTCTCAACTCTAGCGAGCCCTCTTTCTATTAAAATATATGGTTATATCAATAGTATCACAGCTTTTTTGAATAAGAGAATAGATTCCTATATAAAACACATGGATTTACTAGAAATAACATACGACTGCAACAACATTCTACTAATTATGACAATGTTCATATCTTTGTTACAACTTTCGACTTGTACCTCATTTACAATTGAAGTTAATTTTAGTAAAATTTGTAATTAATCATATCGTGAAGGAGGACAGTGGGATTTTGGAACAGGAAGTTAAGATGTCAGGTTCTGCAATGGCCGATTTCTCTGAAATTGTGAAAAAGGCATACGATCGGGGCCTAAACGAAAATGAAATTACCCTTGAAAAATTAATGGAAGACCTAAAAGCAGACCTCAAAAACTTAGTAGCGGCCGGCTAATGTTATATATATAAATTAGGCTGCTGGTGAAAACACCAGCAGTTTTTTTGATACTTAAATATCAGGTCTTAAACCTTCAAATACCCAAAACCGGACAAGTATTTCCCCAATAGAAAAACGGGCTCCAAGTAGAGCCCGCCGCCTATTCACTAATCAAATATTTAATTAAGAAATCGCTCCACGCCTGAGCACCTTTCTCACTAGGGGCACTCTGGTCCGGTGTTAGATACTCCTTTAGCGTTTCTGTATTTGAATCCGGCCATGCGGACCAATGATCGAGATAAGTAATTTGGTTGTCCTCCGCATATTTCTTAAGCGCAGCAACCTGATTCGGGTAAATTTTGGCCTTATAGACTGGATAGGATGGCTGAAGAATAAAGGTAATCTCGGGATTCTTAGCCTTAACATCATTCATCATCTTCGTAACATCTTTTAAAGTATTCTCTATTAATACTTGCCCATTATTCATCAAAATAAAAGGCTCAAAAATAATTAAATCTGCTTTTTCTGCAGCAATTTCATTGAGTTCATTGCTCTCTGCAAATTTACTTGAAGTGGTAGTATAGGTTTTTATGCCGACCTGGATATTTTTCCCGCCAAATGTATCCACCAGCTTCTTCTTGACGATAGGAAATGTACCAGCTGTGTCTGAGCCAATGGCTGGAGAGCCAACGAATAGAATGGTAAATGGTCTTTTTTCCTTCAGCGAAAGCTGGAATCGGTCGGCTGAACTCTTCGGCCAATTACGTATGTAAGGAGTCAAATCTTGTTGATTCGTTTTATCTTCAGAAATTTCCTGATCCGTGGTATCGTGATGATCCGGTAAAGAGGGTACATCCTTCGGGGCAGCCTCAATCCGCTGATTCCAATATGAATGGCCGATAAAGAGAACTATAACAGTTGCGATTCCTAATAAAAAAGTGGTAAAAGCCTTCACTATTAATAACCTCCAGAATGTTTTGCACACTTATTATAACAAAAAACGGATTGAAATTGCTTTCATTGTTAATTTTCTTCGACAAGACTCTACAAAATCGTGTAGAATAAAATAAGAATAACTTACATAATACACTAAAATGTGACAAATTACCTAAGTTTTTACAATTTGTTGTGTTATAATTACTTTTAGCTTTGTCTTAAGGGATATAAGGAGGACCACATGGAAGAAACAATCAGCCTACAAGAGTTACTGCATACATTGAGAAAAAGAATAAGTTTAATTTTAAGCCTAACGTTCATAGCGATTCTAATCAGTGGAATAATTAGTTACTTTTTCCTGACACCAATTTACCAAGCTTCGACACAGCTCCTTGTCAATCAAGCCAAAAATGAACAAACAACCTATCAATATAATGAAGTGCAAACAAACCTTCAATTAATTAATACCTATAATGTGATCATAAAAAGCCCTGCGATCCTGGAGCTTGTTATTAAAGACTTAAACCTGGATATGACGGTTAAGGAACTGAACGAGAAAATTACCGTAGCAAATGAAAAAGACTCTCAGGTAGTCAATTTGTCGGTTCAAGATACTAATGCCGCGCAGGCGGCGAAAATTGCCAATAAAACCGCTGAAATTTTCAAACAAGAAATAGTCAACATAATGAGTGTCGACAATATTAGCATTCTAGCAAAAGCTGAAGTTACCGACCATCAATCCCCAATTAAACCAAGACCATTAATAAATATTGCCATTGCCATGGTGATCGGTTTAATGGCTGGTGCAGGTTTAGCATTTTTACTAGAGTACCTTGATAACACGATTAAAGAGGAACAAGAAATTGAAAAATTACTCGGAGTACCTGTTATTGGTGTGATTGCAATAATGGATGAGTCTTCAAATAAGAAAAGCGCAAATTCTCGTACAGAACGAAAAGGCAGCTTAAGAGGTGAGACATTTGGCTCTTAAAAGAGATAAACGTAAAAAGGTAAATAATAGAAGAAACTTGGTTAC
>CAYNUT010000090.1:0-6878 GCA_964400595.1 uncultured Neobacillus sp.
TTGGAAATCTATATCCTAATGTAAAAAGAACATTCGAAGGCGGGGATTTATTTATTTTGACCTGGCACCAAAAGCTGGTATTTAATAAAAATGAGAAATTTTTTTCAAGTAATTAAATCTTTTTCCAACGCAATTTCGTTAGCTTATCGGAGGTGAGGAAATGACTGATTCAAAATTAATTGCAGAGGTGAAGAGGGGCTGCATGCCGAGCCGGGAAATTTTGGTGCGGCGGCACTATAAGCTGGTCTACAGCTTTCTTTACCGGATGCTTGGCGATAAGGAACTGGCGAAAGACTTGACGCAGGAGACATTTATTAAGCTGTTGAACAATATTAACAAATATCATCCGTCTTCCGATTTTAAAAGCTGGCTGCTAACGGTCGCAAGCAATCAAGCCAAAGACTTTTTAAAAAGCAGGGCTCATAAGGAACACCAGCATACATATGAACTGCAGGAAAATGATGATACAAGAAGTGTGAAGAGTGTTTCCTCTATTTTTGAAAAAAACGAGAAGCGCAAAGAAATCAAAAGGGCGCTCGGGGAGCTCCCGGATTACCAAAGGGAGGCCATCCTGCTCAAATACTACAATGATTTGAAGATTTCCGAGATTGCTGAAATAACAAATGCAAGTGTGCCGACGGTCAAATCCCGGCTAAAGCAGGGCCTTACGAAACTCGGAACTTACTTGAAGAGGGGTGAATTGGATGAACAGCATGGAAATGGATAACGAAATACAAGAATTTCTGGATTCCTATAAAGTCGATTTTCCGAATGAGGAGGAAATGGAGTCTTCTATCGAATATATCATGGCTAATTTGCTGCCAGCTGAAAGCAGGGCATCACTCTTCCAAAAACGGGCAAAATCATTAATCGTAAACTGCACCCGTGAAATGCTGCATTTTGGCTGGTTGTTTTGGGCGCTGAATGGAATGTTTGTTCTTCTTGGCATCATCAGCCTCATCCAATGGAGAACCGACCCGTATATAACCGCGTTTGCGTTGGCTCCGCTGCCGTTCATCGTCGGGATTTTTGAAATTCTGAAAAGCAAAGATGAATGGTTAGTCGAGCTTGAAATGACGCTAAAATACAATGCCCAGCAAATATTCATGTCACGGCTTTTGCTGGTTGGGGTATTTAACCTCTTGATTAACCTGGCGATATCGTTTGTCAGCTTAGCTTTGGATCCGGAAATTATTTATACAAAGCTGTTAATGGCTTGGACAATTCCTTATGTGGTTGTCACAGGTCTTGCCTTTCTTTTTGCGATGAAAACGAAAGGCAATGTCGCGAGCGGAATCACTGTTGCCGTTTGGTTTGCCGTCTGTTATGGACTCATACAAACAGAAGAGCTGAGGGACTTCCTTTTAAAAATAAGAATCCTGGAAATGGCCGGAATTCTGCTGGCTGGAGTGCTGGTTTGGACGATACAGATTGTGATAATAAACAGATTCAGAGGAGAACATTATGAAGCTCAAAATGGATAATGTATCAAAGGTTTTCGGAGAGAAGCGGGCCGTCGATGGCGTCAGTGCAGAAATGACCAATGGCGTGTACGGATTTCTTGGGGCAAACGGCTCAGGAAAAACAACCTTGATGAGGATGCTCGCAACCGTTTCGACCCCGTCGTCGGGAACGATTACTCTTAACGGGGAAGATATTGCGAAAATGGGGGACCGCTACCGTGATATTCTCGGCTATCTTCCGCAACATATCGGTTATTACAAGGATTTTTCCGTTGAAAAATTTCTCTATTATATTGCCGGTCTAAAAGGAATTGAAAAAAATGAAGCGCAGCGCAGAGTAACAAGTCTGCTGGAGACAGTAAACCTAATGGAAAAAAGAAAAACAAAGATGGGGAAATTGTCCGGCGGGATGAAGCAGCGCGTCGGCATTGCCCAGGCACTGCTCAATGACCCGAGAATCCTGATTGTCGATGAACCGACGGCGGGACTGGACCCGAAGGAAAGAATCCGCTTTCGTAACATGCTTGCGAAAATTGCTAATGACCGGATTGTACTGTTATCAACCCATATTGTGTCCGATATCGAATACATCGCAAAGGAAATTCTGATTATGAAGGACGGGAAGCTGATTGAAAAAGATACGCCGCAGAATTTGCTGCGCCGAATTCAAAAAATGGTCTGGAGTGTCAATGCACGTGAGGCTGAAATCCCTGCTTTCCAGGAATCCTTTAAAGTTGGCAATATTGCGAGAAAACCAGAGGGTGGAATAGAGCTCAGGATCATTTCGGATGAAAAACCGGCAGTCGGCGCCGTCAATGTCCCTGTTAATCTTGAAGATTTATATCTCTATTATTTTGACGGGGGAGTGGGAGCATGAATCTGCTTAAATGGGAACTGATGAAAATTTTTAAACAAAAAAGCCTTTATATTATAGGAATCTTTCTGTTAGGCTGGTTTACGCTGAATGCTGTCGATATCGAGAATCCGAAAATATCGCAGGAGGCTTACAAGGAGTGGGAAGGCCCAATTACAGCGGAAAAGGTCGAGAAAGCGGAAAAATTGAACAAGGAACTTAACGCGTATTTTTCAAAAGAGCCGGCGCCCAATCCACAAAAAAGCGCCGAGTCAGGGGTTGTAGAAACTATAGCCTACAGCCAAAACATCAAAACCCAAATAAAAGAGAGAAACCGGGATCTAAATAAATTGATCCAAGAGACAAATGCCAAGGGAGACACCGCCTTAGCCAAAAACCTTGAACTCCAGAAAAAGATGTACAGCACAGTGAAATTAGACAAAATTTCGTATTCTGCTGCACCAATAGAAGCGATTGATTTTGTGAATGTCTTTGGCCTTATTTTAACTGGAGTGTTTCTATTAATCGGCTTATCAGGCATCTATTCGAATGAGCATTCATCAGGGGTGGAAAACTATATCCTCAGCACGAAAAATGGCAGAGAAAAGACGATGCGGGCAAAGCTGTTGGCTGCCTTTATTTTTACAGCGGTTGTAGTTTTCGGATGGGAAATATTTAACTTAATAATGAGAACGGTTATTTACGGGACAAAGGGCTGGGATCTGCCTCTGCAATATTCCTATAAATACTTTATCTCGCCCTACAGCCTTACGTTTACGGAGTATCACTTAATTCAGCTCGGCATCCATTTACTTGCGGCTCTTGCTTTTGCCGGTGTGATTGTTCTTATATCAACTTTATCTAAATCAACCGTCATTTCCTTTTTTGTTTCAGGCTCCCTGTTCGGGGTGCCGCTTCTCGCCTCAAGCATTATGGAAATTGACTCACTATGGATGAAAAAAGCCTTGACCTTCACGCTGACAAATATTATGAAGGTGGAAGACATGTTCATGAATTTTATTACAGTAAACATTTTCGGGTATCCTGTACTGGCCCCGTTTGCCGGGATTGCGGTGGCGGTTGTGATCCTGGTATTATCTGTATTCTTCGCGAGAGTTTTGATTGGGAAAAAGCAGATTGCATAAAATAATGGTATTTTGAGGCCATTCTTAAAGAAGTAGGTACCTGAAAAGGTTTACCAGATTTAATTATAAAATTTTACTGTAAAGTTAAAAATTGTTAAAATAAAATTATAGTTTTGCAAATTAATAGAAAGACTTTTTTGGACCAGGGGCCTGAAATCAAATGGATGGATTTCATGGTGTAGTCCCTTCTGGGGGCGGAAATTATTAAATAAAAAATAAGAGGGAGAAAAATGAATACATTAATCCGTTTTGACGACAAAGTATGTTTGGTTACTGGGGCCGGAAGTCCTTCTGGCATCGGTTATGCTGCTGCTGAACTCATTGGTAAGCTGGGCGGAAAAATGGCTATTACCGCCACAACGGATCGAATCTTTGAACGGGCCAATGAGCTGAATCAAAAAGGCATCTATGCCCAGGGATTTATCGCGGATCTGATGGACCGCGCACAGGTAAAAGGACTGATAGACACAGTTATAGCGGAGTATGGCCGCATCGATATACTCATAAATAATGCAGGAATGGCACAGATGGGTTCACCTGAAAGTTTTACAGAGTTCGCCGAGCTTGATGCTGAGGAATGGGATCTGGGCATTTCCCGTAATCTGACGACCTGCTTTAACGTGACCCGAAAGGTAATACCCTTTATGATTAAGCAAAAATACGGCAGAATTGTAAATGTTTCCTCCGTTACCGGGCCATTAGTAAGCTTTCCAGGTGAATCAGCCTATAGCGCTGCTAAAGCTGCGATGGTTGGGATGAGCAAAGCAATAGCCATTGAGACAGCCAAGAATAATATCACGATCAATAATGTGGCACCCGGCTGGATTGCCACAGGTTCACAACTGGAGCATGAAAAAATTGCTGCCCTTCACACACCGATTGGCCGGGCAGGCCGGCCGGATGAAGTCGCCCATATGATGGCCTTTCTTGCATCTGAACAGGCATCCTATATTACCGGTCAGCTGTTCGTGGTTGATGGCGGAAATATTCTGCAGGATTATAAGGGACCGTAAGAGGAGTTCTACTAATCCCGCTTGTCCCTGCCTGAGAAAGAGGAATTTATAAAAAAGGAATTGAGATTTCCTTCCTCAGAACAAAGAACACTCCAAGAAATTTTCTTGAGGTGCTCTTTATTAAGGTTATACTTCGAGCTCACTGTGGTGAAAGCCCTTATGGGTTTTATAGACTTCATACCACTGGTATTCCGGGGCTTTGAACCACTCATACTTCGGCAAATATACGAGATATCTCAAATTGCCATCTGCATCAAGGATGGTTTTGAATAATCTAACCTTGCCAAATCCAAACGTTTGATCCAAATAACCATTCAATCCATCTCTGATTATGTGTTTTTTGTCTTCCTCTTCCTGCTTATATAACTCGATCAGCCCATCAACAAACATACTCAGCAAGACTAAAGTGATAGCGATTAAAACAAAAACCAGCAGCTTAATCAAAGCAATAACCTCCTGCAATTAATTAAAAACATGGTGTAAATAATTGTGCGTATGTATGATCCTTACAAAAAAACCACTGGGATTTTTTTAAAAACCTCATACATCCTCTTTCATTCCATATCCCTATGATAGCTTCATCCCCTTTTTCTTTTATAAAATCATTACGATTGTACTTTTAATAAGTTAGAAATGGTGTGACGGAGATAACAAAGTTTTCTATAAATAAGAACATTTTTTGAAAAATTTATGTCTGATTCCACGTGCACTAAAGCATCATGCTGCCTTTCGACTCAGGAATTCTAGACATAATGCAGGGGACGGTTCAAATTTTTCCTTCACTTACCGTTAAGTCATAAAAATCCCCTTGATAGGCACTAGATAAGGCACTAGCTACCAATCAGCCCAGAAAATCTCCATGCCGGTCACTAGATGATTACGACACACACCTGAAGGAAGGACAGGTTCTATTTTTTCACCGAACAAGTCTAATTTTTAAAAAAGTGAGTATTATCTAATAGATAAGGAGGCGATAAGGTGAAATCAATCGGAATTTTGGGCGTCGGTCAAGCCGGAGGCAATATCGCTGAAATAGCATCGACGATGGGCTTTCAAACAGCCCTTATCAACACAAATCAACGGGACGGGGCTGTCAACACAAGAGTGGAAAAGAAGTATTTTGTCCCAGGGTTTAATGGGGCAGGGCAGGACCGGTCAATCGGGCTGCGGGCCGTTCATGAACATTATCGGGACATGATTGACTTTGTTAAAAAATCTTTTAAAAATATTAACCTGTTATTGGTCGCATTTTCAACCGACGGCGGAACCGGGTCGGGGATGAGTCCGCTGTTAATTGATATTTTATTGGATCAGCTGCCAACCATAAACATTGGAGCGATTGCGATTGTTCCGGAACGAAACGTGTTGGCGGGGAACCGAATCAATGCAGCTGAATGCATCGAACAGATTTCAAAAATTGTAGGAATTTCCTCTGTATTTCTCGTCGACAATGATCAAATGCGCAAAGTAAACCCGCAATCCAGCAAACAACAAATCTATCTTTCTACGAATCGTCAGGTCATGGAGGCCATCAATTATGTTTTACAGGTTACACAAAAAAGTTCGTTATACGGTAATTTTGATGAAAAGGACCTCATGAATATTCTTAATACTAGAGGCGTCACCACCATTTCTTCTGCAACGGTGACGGATGCGAAGACTGCTGCAGACATTTCCAGTAAAATTCAGCGCTCGTGGGCACACTCGATCTTCTGTCCAGTTGACACAGTCGGAGTCATTCGCGCCGGTCTCATTTATGAAGGGCCGGAAACAGTATCGAAGCTTATCAACGTACCAGCCATTTTCGAAGGAATTGGCGAGCCGGTAGAACTTTTTGAAGGAACCTATATCTCTGAAACCGATCCAACCATCACGATGATTCTAGCAGGACTATCTTTCCCACGCCGACGACTGCAATCACTTGAAGAATCGCTTGAAAAAAACAAAGAGCGACTGCAGTTCCTCGTCAATAAAGAACACACCGAGAAATATGAATCTCAAGTACCATGGGCATCCAACCTGAAAGCAAAACCGCCGGAAAGAAAGTCCAATGGGATAACATCGAAGCTGTCGAAGTACCAGAAATAATGGAGAACTTGTCTTTTTGGCTTGATTAAGAATTTTATATACACCATCAAAAACTTGGTTTACCAATACCAAGTTTTTTTTAGGTTATGTTAAAGCTCATTGCTATGTTGATTGAAGAGACTTCTGCTGGAAAATCACTTCAAGGGAGACACCACTGGCGCACAGCACCGAGGAAGCTCCCGGACCGCCAGCGGAAAGCGAGTGCCTAGAGTGGAAATCACCCGTATAGACCCAAAAAGAGAGTTAACGGGTGACAAGAAAGTGTCTAGTCCCCCGATAAGGCCAAAAAAGGGAGCTAACGGGTGACAAGAAGGTG
>CAYNUT010000090.1:6978-15866 GCA_964400595.1 uncultured Neobacillus sp.
ACGGGTGACAAGAAGGTGTCTAGTCCCCCGATAAGGCCAAAAAAGGGAGCTAACGGGTGACAAGAAGGTGTCTAGTCCCCCGATAAGGCCAAAAAAGGGAGTTAACGGGTGACAAGAAGGTGTCTAGTCCCCCGATAAGGCCAAAAAAGGGAGCTAACGAGTGACAAGAAGATGTTTTGGAAACAAAACGTCCCCAAAATTGATGGAATTATTTTAGATTGTAAGTTTTTGTAACGAATTCTTTTGACCCAGAATTCCGACTCCTTCATTATGGTATAATTTAATAAAACGAATGGGGTTGTTTATTTTGTCTCCGCTACTTATTTTTGCTATCCTTTTTATTATTATTGCTTTAGGATTTATGGTGGTTAAAAGAAAATAGATATTTTAAGGAACAAAGACAATGGAGGGAATTGCCCGTAAATGGAGTTCCCCTTTGCTATAAAAAAATTAACATTACGATAAAAATTACAAGACAGCCAATACTGCCGTGTAATTTTTATTTCCGCCCAATATATAAAAAGTGCTGGCTGGTGCCAATAACGTTTTCATCCCTGCTTAACTGATAACCGATTTCTAGCCATTTTCGAAACTCAGATTCTTCCATCATGTTAATTTCTTTTTCTTTACTGCATAAAATATTTTCAACTCCAGCTAAAACTAATTCCGTTAGTCCGAAGCTTTTCATGAAATTTTTTGCTTCCCGAAAATCTGTGAAATAAGCAGTTGTGAAACCTTCCAAACTTTTATTTTCCCCTATTTTTAAATAGCTGAGAAGATTTTCAACAGACTCAATTGGGGATCCATCCGATAAGTAATCCTGGATAGGAGCATAATTGGATATGAATGAAGCAACGATTATGCCGTTCGGTTTCAATAATCTTAATGCACCTTCAACAGCAGTTTTTCGATCCGTTTCCTTTACTAAATGGTACAATGGCCCCATAAGCAGAATAACATCAAATGTTTTGTCATAATGATGTAATTCCAGTGCATTTCCATGAATATAAGCTTCTAGAGAAATCCCTTTTTCTAATGCTTTCTCTTTTGCAACCGCAATATTGCGTTTCGATAAATCCAGCAGAGTTACCTTATGTCCTTTCTCGGCCAAATACAAAGCGTATCTCCCCGGGCCGCCGCCAATATCGAATATTTCCAGATTCTCTCCGATTAAAAATTCATCAAGATACCGTTTCGTTATATCAAATTCAATCTTGTGCTTATCAAGCCGCTTCCACTCATCATATTTAACATCATACCAATGTTCGATTTCATTCATCTGCTATCCCTCCAAGCCCTCTCATTTAGTTGACTTCATTATATATCAACCATTAACAAGATAATTTGTAAAAATTGTCCTTTTATTTAAAGTTCTGTCTGCCTTTTTACACTGCTACTCAAAAATTTTTATAAATTCTTTAGAAATACTCCCATATTTTCTTAAAAAGTGCACATTATACTTAGAGCCGTATTCCAAGTATGAGGTGATGCTGGATGGAAATGATTACATTTTTTAATGAGTTTGCCAAACATCCGAGAAATACTGGGGCAATTGCACCTAGTACAAAGGGATTGGCAAGGAAAATGATGGATACCATTAATTTTAATAAAGCAAAAACCATTGTGGAATTAGGTCCTGGGACAGGCGTGTTCACAAGGGAATTGTTGAAACAAAAAAAGAAGGATACCCTGCTAATCCTTATCGAGATTAATGAAACTTTTTCCAAAAAATTGCAACAGGAATATGCAAATAATCCGAGTGTGCGCGTGATTCAAGGGTCGGCGGAAAATATAAAGAAATATATCGAGGGGCTTAAAACAGCTGAGATTGATTATGTATTATCTGGACTGCCTTTTACCTCGTTACCGGGCGATGTATCCAAACGAATTTTACAAAATGTCAGAGACTCACTTACGCGTGAAGGAAAGTTTATTACATTTCAATATTCACTTGTGAAAAAAACATTTATTCAAGCCTTCTTTCCGAGCATTGCAGCAAAAAAAGTATGGCTGAATTTCCCGCCGGCATACGTATTATCTTGCATAAAGGGGACTTGATAAATGGAGTAAAATGAATCAGGGGCATTGGATACCGGAATTTGATCAAACCAGCAAAACGGGTAGCCAATCGTGGTTATTGGCTGCCTGCATTTACACGGTCTGCCATGGTGTATAGGCGTTTCCTAAAAAGTTGGTAGACCAGATTGTAAAAACAAAAAAGCAGAAAATCAATTGCGATTTCCTGCTTCTGGCCCTGCTGTTATTCGTTAGTATATGATAACTGGGTCGTAAGTACTAAGATTTTCATACACAGTTTTCATAATATTGGTGGGCGTGTTGACGCAGCCGCCCGAACCTGCAGTCAGATAGGCATTACTTGCCCAGTTTGTCCGCCAGCTGGCATCGTGGAACCCTTGTCCGCTGTTTGTAAACGGGGCCCAGTAATTTACTTTAACGGCATAATCTCCTTTACCTACTGCAGTTCCCTTGAGTGTGTACTGTGTTCGTTTAAAGAGGATATACCAGACTCCTTTTGAAGTATCTTCATGGGTGCTATGTTTGCCGGTCACTACATTCGTTGTGACTACTAATTTCCCGTTTTTGTAAATCCAAATACGCTGTTCTGCAATGGACACCTCAGCATACGTGTCGCCAATGCCATTATTTGTTGTAGTTTCATAACCGATGCCTTCATTGCTCCAGCCATTGCCGTAAATATGAGAAGCAGAAATTGATTTTTCTCCTTTTTCAAAAGCTTCCTTAATCCGATTCGCTTCTTTTTCAACATTTAATGCCCAGCCATAGCCTTGTCCTTTTACTGATATGACTGAACCTGAATGGGTCTTAAATGTGAAATTTTTATTTAATGTGGCTTGAGTAGAATTAATTTCAGCAATCTTGTTCTTAATGTCACTCGGGTTAATTGTAAGCTTCAGATCCTTTGACACTGAGGCATTTTTAATAAACTCACTGGCATTTAATGAATAAACTTTATTCTGTACCTGATAATCAATAGTTTGTCGAAGGAGTTCCTGCAGCTTTTGCTCTTCATTTTTTACAATGGAACTGTCTTCTTTGATGGGCTGCATGTATACAGGGTTCAGATGAATGTCACTTTTATAATCCTGCACATCGTAATCCTTCATTAGACTTGCGACATCAAACTGCTCTCCATTCACGCTTTGGGAGATAACAATTTTGCCCTGCTCCACCTTTGCTTCAGCATCCTGGGGCGCTTTTAAACTTTTGTTCATCGATAGGAGCTTTTCTTCTACAAGCTTTTTCATGGTTTGGCTTCGATATTGATCCGCCTTTTCAGGTATCAGCCAGTAATTTTTTACCTTTGAGGACGGAATAAATGTCCACTGTCTTTTTAGTAATTTCTTCACCTCAGGCAAATCTTGATCTTTAAAACCCATCTGTGTATCTTTTTCATCTAAAATTTGCTGTTGACCGACATAGACTCTGTTTTTTAGTACAGTTGTTTTTAATTTTTTTAATGCCTCATCAGCAGTCAGTCCACCGACTTTTGTATCATTAATCGTAATTTGTGAATTGAACCGGGTTGCCTGATAATAACTTATTCCACCAATTATGAGTACAATGGCAGTGAAACTGCTGATTGCGATAATTTTCCATTTTTTAAACCGCTTCCTTGAGTTGAACCGCTTTTTATCCATTTCTTCAACTGATTTATTTTCCTCGTTGTTCATAAACCTTCCCCCCGCCTGTCTACTATCCTCGGTATCAGCGTCCATCACTTTAATCTAGTGTTTTTTGTCCCAAAACTCCCGAATAAGTATACCTTATTATTCTAATATTATCTCTATAATTTTACTAGCTTCATGGTGTTGAATTTGCCATAATTTGAATTAATATTTAGATTCTTAAGTTGTACACGAATCTTTTTTTTCGCTATTATCGTAGATGATATATAATTAGGGTTTGTAAAAGAAGGAAATAAAGGAGCGTAAAAACAGGGACCACACCGGTTAAGAAAAAAGGGGGAGGAAAATTGAAAGATAAAAGTAGAAAATACCCAAAAAGGAAGACTTGGGTATTTAGAATTGTATTGGGTTTACTTATAATGTCAGTAATTTATGCTATTTATATGTTTGCTATGGCCCCATCAGGACCTGCCCAAAATGAGTATGAAAGGGTAAAAAGTGATTATGTGCTGATGATTCTGCAATGTGTCTTTGGAAGTATTGTAATATTTCTTCCCTCAAGAGTTGAGCGGAGGTTTCGCATCGATATACCAGACATAATGGAAATTATATACTTTATTTTTTTGTTTTGTGCCATCTATCTTGGCGAAGTTCGTAATTTTTATTTCAAAATTCCCTATTGGGATATTATTCTTCATTGCTTTAGTGCCGCTATGTTAGGGGCGTTAGGTTTTGTCATTGTCAATTTCTTTAATGATACGGAAAAGCTTAAGATCCAGTTAAGTCCTTTTTTTGTTGCATTGTTTGCGTTTTGTTTCGCCCTGGCCTGTGGAGCTGTCTGGGAAATTTACGAATTTGCGGCTGACAGCATGCTGGGGACGAACATGCAAAAATTTATAACTGCCGATGGAACAGTCTTAATCGGCCGGGAAGCTCTTGCTGACACTATGGAAGATATCATTGTTGATTCTTTGGGTTCATTAGTTATGACTACACTTGGGTATTTTCATTTGCGAAAAACAACAATAGAGCCAGAATCAGCGGCAACTATAGAAAACAAGTAAAGGAATTTAATATTAAAACTTGTTCTTTCTATCCTTTACTTCTACACCTTTTTTAGCAGATTCCAGTCTTGAAATTTTTCACATTGAATATCTTTTATTTTGAGGGCCTTTTTATTGTCAAATCCAAAATTGGGGGGCATATTTATGAAAGCGATTGTTTATAGCAAATATGGTTCACCAGAAGTTCTTGAGTTAAAAGATGTTGAAAAACCTATCCCACTGGAAAACGAAGTACTGGTAAAAATTCATGCTGCATCTTTGAATTATGGCAATCTGGTTCTTTTGAAAGGGGAACCGTTCTTGGCCCGATTAGCATTCGGTCTTTTAAAACCAAAATACGCTATACCCGGAGGTGACATGGCAGGACGGGTGGAAATGGTTGGCCCAAATGTGAAGCAGTTTCAACCAGGCGATGAGGTGTTTGGTGACCTATCCGGCTGTGGCTGGGGTGCCTTTGCGGAATATGTCTCTGTTCCTGAAAAGGCATTAGCACTAAAACCAGCCAACATGTCTTATGAGGAAGCTGCGGCAGTCCCTATGGCGGCAGTCACGGCCCTTCAGAGCCTTAGGGATAAAGGCCAAATCCATCCGGGGCAAAAGGTCTTGATTTATGGGGCCTCTGGCGGTGTTGGGACTTTTGCTGTTCAAATTGCAAAATCATTCGGGGCTGAGGTAACTGCGGTGTGCAGTTCGAGAAATGTAGATATTGTTCGATCGATTGGTGCTGACCATGTCATTGATTATTCGAAGGATGATATTTCGAAAAAAACAGAGCGTTACGACCTGATTCTTGGTGCAAACGGAAATCAGCCGATTTCAGTTTATAAACGTGCCCTAAGTCCCAAGGGGATTTTTGTTCATGTCGGAGGTTCCGGGGGGCAATTGTTCCGGACAATAGCCCTTGGGCCGTGGATATCAATGACCGGTAGCAAGAAATTTGAAAGCTTTTTACAGAGAGCCTGCCAAAAAGATTTGGTTTTTATGAAAGAGCTTCTTGAAGCAGGCAAAGTAAAACCCGTTATTGATAGACGATATAAATTATGTGAAGTCCCCGAAGCTTTCAGCTATTTTGCAGAAGGGCACTCGCAGGGAAAAGTGGTCATTACTTTGTAAATTATGAATCAATGTTTTTTTGGATATATAACACTTGACCGGCACATGGAACGAAAAGAAAAGCTTTTCTAAAAAAGTATATGGTGTGCTATTATATTTTTATTGTTTATTTATGGAATATGCAAGTTAGTCTATGGGGTGCATGAAATGAATATAAAACCCGATGATCTCAATAAAACCAAACGTCCTTTATTTACGATTGTATATCACAAATTGTATAAACTGATTATGGATGGGACCTTTCCTCCGGATAGCAGGCTTCCAACGGAACCTGAATTGGCGAAAGTATTTGGTGTCAGCAGAATGACGTTAAGACATGCTTTGTCATTATTGCAGGAAGATGGCTTGGTTAAAAATATCCAGGGCAAAGGAAATTTTATTACAAAGTTCCATACGAATGAAAATGCAATCGGATTGGAAAAAATCAGTAATCCCTTATATAAATGCTACACAGATAAAGTGAATGATGTGGAAATTGATTTTAAGATTGAACTAGTGAGCGACTACGCCAAACAAGTATTAAATCGCAATATGACTGCGGTTGTAGCTGTTGACCGCTGGTATAGAAAAGATGATGAGGTAGTTGCATATGCTTTTACCATGATGGCTATTGAAGCAGTTTCAGAATTAGGTCTGGATTTACAAAATAAACAACAATTATTAGAAATGCTGGATCAAAAGGTGTATGAACTTTCGAATTCAGCAAATCTCGAAATTAAGCGCTCTAATTTCATCAAAGTCCCACCACTGCAAAAATATCAAATGACAAACGGAGAAGAATGTGATTTGATTTTAGAGAGCGTTTACATCAGCGATAAATATCCTGTTGTCTATAATAAATTTTATATCCCGACTGAGTTTAGCCGAATCACCGTCAATGCCTCCAAATAAAAGAGTTATATTAATCTATTAAAAACAGTGTTATTTCCTATGAAATGAGCACTGTTTTTTTTGTTTAAAAAATATTGTAAACAGACATTGTGTATGATATCCTTTTCAATGAAATTAGACAAATTATTATACAACTATACAAGTTGTATATACGAATTTTAAATAAGAATGAAAGCGGCAACACTTGTGAAAAATATTACCTAAAGACTTTTTAAAGGAGAAATGAAAGTGAGCACATCCAATCTTAAAGAAACTGCACATATCAAACCAAATGGAGTAGAGATTGCAGAGACGATTCTTTTGCCAGGAGATCCATTAAGAGCAAAATTTATTGCTGAAACCTACTTAGAGGACGTGGTACAGTTCAATTCTGTTCGTAATATGTTTGGTTATACAGGAACTTATAAAGGAAAGAAAATATCGGTTATGGGAACAGGAATGGGGATGCCTAGCATGAGCATCTATTCCTGGGAACTGATTCATGTATTCGGCGTGAAAAACTTAATTAGAATTGGTTCTTGTGGTGCCATGCAAGACCATTTAAACCTGTATGATGTTGTTTTCGCAATGGGTGCATCAACTGATTCCCATTATGTACATCAATATAATCTTCCAGGACACTTTTCAAATATCGCTTCTTTTTCGTTATTAGAAAAAGCCAAAAAAGTAGCTGATGGTAAAGGTCTTCCGGTCCATGTTGGAAACGTTCTTTCAAGTGATATATTTTATAATGCCGACCCAACAGCTGTAGAAAAATGGAGTAAAATGGGGATCTTAAGTGTGGAAATGGAGACCGCAGCACTTTATATGAATGCTGCTTTTGCAGGGGTAAATGCACTTGGAATTTTTACAGTAAGTGACCACATCTTGAGAAATGAACAAACCACACCGGAAGAAAGAGAGACTGCGTTTACGAATATGATGGAAATTGCTTTAGAACTTGCATAATTTGCAAATTCTTAAGGAATTGACTGAAAAGAATATTAATGAAAAGAAGTAATGTCGCAAGTTCATTAATTTCCATAAAAAATCTTAAAAGTAAAAACATCTAGAAACTACAACATTTTTCGGAGGAAATTCATGAAATACATCATTGCACTTTTGGGATTACTTGTTGTTTTAGGACTTGCTTATTTGGTGAGTAATAATAGAAGAAATATTAAAATCAAACCGATTATTTTTATGGTGATTATCCAGGTAATATTTGCGGCGTTATTATTAAATACGGAATTCGGTTTTGTCTTAATCAAAGGGTTTGCTGATATCTTTAATAAATTATTAGCATACGCAGGCAGCGGTGTATCTTTTGTATTTGGAGGAATCGCCAATAAAGGTGAAATGCCTTTCTTCCTAAATGTTTTACTTCCCATTGTGTTTATTTCAGTATTAATTGGGATATTCCAGTATTTAAAAATACTTCCTTTCATTATGAGAGCGATAGGAATGTTGCTAAGTAAAGTAAACGGTATGGGCAAATTAGAGTCATACAATGCAGTTGCATCGGCAATCGTTGGCCAGTCTGAAGTCTTTATTACGGTTAAAAAGCAGCTTGGCCAACTGCCGGCCCATCGCTTATACACTTTATGTGCATCAGCCATGTCGACTGTTTCGATGTCTATTGTCGGAGCATATATGACAATGATTGAACCGAGATATGTCGTGACAGCACTCGTAATGAACCTTTTTGGCGGATTTATCATTTCATCCGTGATTAATCCATATACTGTGGAGGCTGGTGAAGATATCCTCAACATTCAGGAAGAAGAAAAACAAAGCTTCTTTGAAATGCTGGGAGAATATATTATCGATGGCTTTAAGGTGGCCATTATCGTAGGTGCAATGTTAATAGGATTTGTTGCATTAATGGCAGGAATCAATAACGTTTTTGATTTAATTTTTGGGATATCATTTCAGGAGATATTAGGATATATTTTTGCGCCTATTGCTTTTATCATGGGGGTTCCATTTTCAGAAGCCGTACAAGCGGGAGGGATTATGGCAACAAAGCTTGTGACAAATGAGTTTGTTGCCATGATGGATTTAGAAAAAATACATGCAAGCTTCAGTCCGCGGACATTAGGAATTATCTCTGTCTTCCTTGTCTCATTTGCAAACTTCTCATCTATTGGAATTATTTCAGGAGCTGTAAAAA
>CAYNUT010000091.1:0-15862 GCA_964400595.1 uncultured Neobacillus sp.
GAGCGCAAGTCAACAGACAATTTGCATAGACTATGTATTAATAATATTATAACAAGTTAATGCGGTAAATTGTTAAAGTGATTGAATAAAATAAAAGGCTGCCGAAGGTTTTTCGACAGCCTGACAAAGAAGCCTCTGACTTCTTTGTTTTTTTAAGAATGAAATAATAATAGTTTACCGCTTGGTGAGGTGCAGCGGTGTGTTTTTTCCAATAAGTTTTTCTCTGATAATAGTTTTTCGCCAAGTTTCTTTGCAGCATCATCATTTTCTGCCTGGAAGCTTTCCTCTAACACCTTTTCCCCATTTGCTTCAAAGGCAGTTAATTTATAATTTTCCATTACACACATACCCCTTTTTCAATAGAAATAGCTATTGTTATTTTCGCATAATTCTAAATAATAAGCAAAGGAAAAAATTTGAAACTTTTTCCTTGTTTAATCGTAGTAGTACGGAGGAGTGATACATATGGTATTGAAACTTGAGCATGTAACCAAACGATTTGGGCAATTTACAGCTGTTGATGATTTGTCACTAGAGATTCCTGAAGGAGAAATGTTTGGCTTTTTGGGGGCAAATGGAGCAGGAAAAACGACCACCTTCCGTATGATTTTAGGTTTGCTTGACCCAAGCGGAGGCATGATTACCTGGAACGACAAGCAGCTTGATTACGGAACAAGTCATTTGGTCGGCTATCTTCCGGAGGAAAGAGGGCTTTATCCAAAGCTTAAGGTCCGTGATCAACTCATTTATTTAGCCAGATTAAGAGGGATGCAAAAGAGTGAAGCGGCAAGCGAATTAAAAATGTGGCTGGAACGCTTTAAAATACCAGATTATGAGAATAAAAGAGTGGAAGAACTCTCAAAAGGGAATCAGCAGAAAATCCAGTTTATAGCCGCGTGTTTGCATAAACCGAAATTAATGATCCTGGATGAGCCGTTTAGCGGGCTTGACCCTGTAAACGTTGAACTGTTAAAGGGCGCTGTTTTAGCGTTGAAAGAAAGCGGGGCAACGATTGTGTTTTCGAGCCACCAAATGCATCATGTCGAAGAAATGTGTGAGCATCTATGTATCCTTCAAAAAGGCAGACCAGTCGTACACGGGGCACTAAAGGAAATTAAACGCGCATTCGGGAAGAAGAACCTTGTTATCCATGCGGATTTTCCTCTAGATTCCTTAACTTCTTTTCCGGGTGTTGTCAAAGGAAAACCGACAATGGAAGGAATGGAATTACAGATTGAGACAGAAAAAGTGGCAGCCAGCATTTTAAAAGAGATTGTGGACAAAGGGTTTATTCGAAAATTTGCCCTTGAAGAACCTTCTTTAAATGATATTTTTATCGAGAAAGTAGGTAATTCCTATGAATAACTTCTGGATGATCTTGATACATACATACATGAACAAGCTAAAAAGCAAATCGTTTCTTGTCACAACATTGCTGACTGTCGTTATTGTTTTAGCACTGACAAATATTAATAATATCATCGGTCTGTTTGATAAAAACGGCGGGAAGGACCCGGTGGCCGTCTTGGATGAAACCGGACAGGTTTATGAGCCCTTCAGGCTTCAGATTAAGACCATTAATAAAGATATAAAACTTACACATTTTAAAGGAACAGAAAAAGAAGCGGAAAAAGCGGTAGAAAAGGGCGATTATAAGGGGCTTATTCTGATCCGTTTTAATGACGAAGCGCTGCCTGAAGCCACCTATAAAGCGATGAGCATTGCCGACTCCTCTTTGTATACAGACCTCCAGACAGGCCTGCAGCAAGTAAAAACGATGCTCGCTGCTTCGAAAATTAATTTGACACCTGCCCAGCTGCAAAAGCTTTATGAACCGGTTTCTTTTGAAAAGGCAGCCCTCGAAAAAAATGCGAAAACGGAAGAGGAACTGAATCAGGCAAGGGGACTTGTCTATGTCTTGTTATTTGTCATTTATTTTGCCGTCATCATGTATGCCAATATGATTGCCATGGAAGTGGCAACAGAAAAATCATCACGGGTCATGGAAATTTTAATATCGAGTGTGTCGCCGATTAAGCAGATGTTTGCAAAAATTTTGGGGATTGGCCTGTTAAGCCTGACGCAGCTGGCCGTATTCCTGATAGTGGGTTATTATTCGTTCACAAGAAACATGGACTCTTTGAAGGATGGCTTTTTTGAAGTTTACGGCTTCGGGGATATCCCGTCGGCCACGATTGTGTATGCGGTTATTTTCTTTATTCTTGGCTATTTTCTTTATGCAACACTGGCTGCCTTTTTAGGCTCGCTCGTCAGCAGGATCGAGGATGTTCAGCAAATGATTACTCCGATGACCCTGCTTGTTGTCGGAGGATTTATGATTGCGATGTTTGGTCTTGGGAAGCCCGATGCACCGTTTATAACGATTACGTCTTATATTCCGTTTTTCACGCCAATGATTATGTTCCTCCGGGTCGGAATGCTGACAATCCCTATGTGGGAGGCGCTCATCGGGATTGTCCTCCTTGCAGCCACCATTGCTGTTTTAGCCATTTTTGGCGCCAGGGTTTATCGCGGGGGTGTCTTAATGTACGGACAGTCCAATTCCTATAAAGATATTAAAAAAGCATTACAATTAACAAAAAACGAATAGCCTGCTGAAAGCTTTACCATTTTTGGTAAGGCTTTTAATTTTTTCTTTTACGGAACATGCATTCGTATTTTAAAAGTGTTAAAATAAAGAAAAGATGGTGAAAGGGATTTTTTTATGAAAAAAATATCGTTTATTCACGCAGCGGACCTGCATTTAGACAGTCCGATGGTGGGGTTGAAGCATTTACCGGCCAATATTTTTACAAGAGTGAAAGAAAGTACTTTTACAGCCTTAAAAAAATTAACAGCGGCAGCCATAGAAAAACAGGTTGATTTTGTGATTATTGCCGGTGATTTATTTGACGGTGAGGACCGCAGCCTGAGGGCACAGTCCCGCTTCCGGTCCGAAATGCAAAGGCTGAACGAAAAAGGAATTCCTGCATATGTTATCCACGGTAATCATGATCACTTAAATGGCTCATGGGTCCATTTAGACCTTCCGGCAAATGTCCATGTATTTACCAGCGAAGTAGAAACAAAAGTTTTGCAAACAAAAAGTGGTGCTATTGTGCATCTTTACGGCTTCAGTTATCCAACCCGGCATGTTTTTGACAGGAAAATTGAAGAATACAAGAAAGCTGACGGGGCTGATTTTCATATCGGCATTCTTCATGGCAATGAAGGGGGCGGAACCGACCACGATAACTATGCCCCCTTTACCATCAAAGACTTGCAGGAGAAAGACCTTGATTACTGGGCACTAGGACATATACATAAACGGGCAATTTTGTCGGAAAACCCGCCCATTCTCTATCCAGGTAATATCCAAGGTAGAAATAAGAAGGAAACCGGCAGTAAAGGGTTTTATCATGTCACGATGGATGAATATGGGACAAACCTTAATTTCATTGAATCGGCGGATATCGTTTGGAAAGAAACAGAGATTGACCTGGAATCAGTGAATAATTTTCGTGAAATCCTGCAATTATGCCAATCGGAAATGAAGCATATGCGTAAGGATGGTCAAGGAACCCTGTTGAACTTGCAGCTGAAAAATATTCAATTAGCTGATTGGCTGGAAAGAAGAAGCTTAGACAGCGAGCTTTTAGAACTCCTGCAAGAGGATGAAAATGAGCAAGAAGCTTTTGTCTGGGTCGTAAATCTAGCCATTAAAGAAAATCAGCAAATAGATAAGGAACAATTGAAAACCGAAGCCAACTTTTATGCAGAGCTATTTGAAACCATTGAGAAATTCACAGATATCAATCGTGCTCTAGCCCCATTGTTTGAACATCCTGCAGCAAGAAAATATGTTTCCCATATTTCGGCCGGGGAGCAGACAGAGCTGATTGGAAAAGCCGAGAAATTACTCTTAGAACTATTATCACAGTCGTAGAAGGGAGTGAACCGTTTTGAAGATTGTATCGCTGCACATATACGGTTATGGGCAATTGGAAAATGTCGTGCTTGATAATCTTAGCGATTTTCAAGTTTTTTTCGGCGAAAATGAAGCAGGTAAATCTACGATTATGGCTTTTATTCACGCCGTTTTATTTGGTTTTCCAACAAAGCTGCAAACCACTGAGCTCCGTTATGAGCCTAAGCACAGCACGAAATATGGCGGTAAAATCCGAATATATCACGAGGAAAAGGGGTATGCCGTCATTGAACGCGTGAAAGGAAAAGCGGCGGGTGATGTAAAGGTGATCATGGATAATGGTGCTGTTGGAGGTGAAGATCTTTTAAAAGAATTAATAGGTAATTTTGACAAAAGTTTATTTCAGGCAATTTTCTCTTTTAATTTACATGGACTGCAGAATATTCATCAAATGAAAGGGGAAGAAATAGGCAAATTCCTATTTTCTGCGGGGACATTAGGGACAGAGAGCCTGGCAAAAACGGAAGCTTACCTGCAAAAGGAGCTGGAATCCCGCTTTAAGCCAAGCGGAAAGAAACCAATCCTAAATGAAAAATTACAGGAACTCAATGAAATTAATCAGGATTTGAAAAAAGCTTTAGTGAAAATGAAGGAATACGAGAACCTTGCAGCACGAAAAGAAAAGCTCCAGCAGGAGATGGAGGAAATAAGCGGTCTGCTTCAAGAAATTCAAGAAAAGGCTGAAAAGCTGAATGAATGGAAGCGGATAGAGTCACATATCAAGGATGAAAGATGGATTAGAAAAGAGCTTGAAGAATTGGGAGATATCGTCTTTCCAGCACGCGGTATCGAAAGACTGGAAAAATTAAATCAGGTTATTCAGCCGTATAGGGCAGAAATTGCAAGTATCGCAGATAGAATGGAAAATGTAAAAAAAGAGGCAGAAGACCTAAGGCCTGACCAAACCTTTCTTGAAAAAGAGACTGAGGTTTCGGCATTACTCGACCAAGTCCCACTTTATGAACAATTGAAGCTCGAGAAACAGCAATGTGAAACGAAATTATCTGAGATTGAAAAAAGGCTTTCCATCATAAAGGAAAAGCTTCACTTGCCAATAGACGATGAAGATGTTAGCTCTATTAATACAAATATTTATATGAAAAATCAGGTAGAAATAGTTTCTAGAAAAAAACAGAAACTGGAAGAGGCTAAAGAAGAGCTGGATTCCAGGTATCATGAAGAGAAGAGTATGCTCGCGGAATTGGAAAAATCTGTGCGCATAACTGAAGCTTCCTGTCTGCCGACACAGGAAAGAGAGCGGCTGGAAGAGCAGCTCCAGCTGGGAAATGACAAGAGGAGCTTGGAACTTGAGTTAAAAGGACTGCAGGACAAAATAGAATTCCATCAGCATGGTGTACAACGGGATAAAGCTGCGGGCGCTAAACTGGCAAAACAGAAAAAAAGGCAATTTCTCCTCTTTGCTATGATCTTAGCCTGCCTAATTTTATATGGGGCGTTGACTAAGCAATGGATATTATTTTCTTTAAGTGTTGCTGGATTTATCTTGCTGTCCGTCTTAATGATGATGGGGAATAAGCAGCCCGAAGAAAAAGGGGCAGAATTCAATCTTGAAGAACTTAGAAAAATAGAAAACCAAATCATTCAAAAACTCCAATCAGCAGATTATTTAGACTTGAAAAGGCTTGAGGAGCAGCTAATGCAAGATCGGCAGCGCCGTGAGCAGCTGCAAATGCTAAGTTTCAAGTTAAAACAGGAGCAGATTCAATACCAAAAGGTTTTAGCAAAAATGGACGAATGGGAAACGGAGACTTCCGAAAATCAGGAAAAGCTGCTCTCAATAAGCAGGGAACTGAAGATTCCGGAATATATTGCAGATTCTTTCTTGCTTGAAGCGTTTCAGTTTATCGAACAGTATAAAGCAGCAGATAGAGAAAAGCATCAAATACTTGGAAGGCTGGAGCAAATCAATGGTCTGCAGGGAAAAATCCTCGAAGGGCTTCAAAGCTTTGAGAGGGATTTTCTGACGGAAAAAGGATTGGATTTGCATAAAACTGCTCATACACTTCGCACCAAACTTAAAAAAGAGCTTGAAAAGCATATCATGTGCCAGGAAAGGATGCGGAAAGCTGCCGAACTTGAAGCAGAACGAAAGCAAAAAACACTGGAATTAGAGCATATTCAGGAAGAGTATGCCAAGCTTTTGGATGAAGCAAAGGTGGAAACCCCAGAGCAATTTTATGAACTCGGCGGGAAAGCAGAAAAACAGGGAAAGCTTTTGGAAAGGCTTGATAGAATTCTTAGCCAATTGCAGTATACGATTCTTTCCAAAGAGGAGCAGGAACGCTTCCTGCAAATTCATAATAGTGAAGAGCTAATAGAGGAAGGTAATCGTTCAGCAAAATTTTTTCAGGAAAAGGTCAAAAAGCTGCAGGAGGAACAGGCAGAGATAAAATATCAGATTCAAGTATTAGAAGAAGGCGGGGTTTATTCAGATATTCTTCACCATTTTAAGCAGAAAAAGTTTGAATTGGAGGAAGCGTCAAAGGAATGGGCAGTCTATTCGCTGGCACAAAATATCCTTTCAAGCACAATTGAAAGGTATAAAAATGTTCATTTACCAAAAATGCTGGCAAGGGCGGAGGAGTACTTAGTTTTTCTCACGAATGGAAGTTACGGGCGGATTCACCTGGATCCAAAAGGGCCTGGCTTTTTAGTAGAACGTAAGGATCACACCCTTTTTGAAGCAAATGAATTAAGCCAAGCAACAACCGAGCAGCTTTACGCAGCCATCCGGCTTGCCTTGGCAACAACACTCTATGAAAAATATCCATTTCCAATTATTATTGATGATAGTTTCGTCAATTTCGATGCAGCGAGAACTAAAAAAGTAATCGAGATGTTGAAAAGGCTGGAGCGGAACCAAGTCTTATTTTTCACCTGCCATGCACATCTTCTTCAGCTTTTCGAAAAAGAAAATATTCTCCGGCTGGAAAAAGGTGCTGTGCAGATCATTTAATAGAATCAAAGTTCATTATGCTATAATTTTTATAATGGGAAGGAGCGTGAACGAGGTTGAATAAAGGTATTTTACATTATGATGTCGGTGAACAGGTTGAATTGTTTTTGTTAATAAAGAGTTCTACAAAGGGAGTTGCCAGCAACGGCAAACCGTTTTTAACGTTAATCATGCAGGATAAAAGCGGTGAAATCGAAGCGAAGCTTTGGGATGCCAATGAAGAGGATGAGAAGATTTATGCAGCCCAAAATATAGTCAAAGTCATTGGAGAAGTCCAAAATTACCGCGGGAAGAGTCAGCTGAAAATTCGACAGATTAGGAGAACCGGACCTGCTGATCCTGTAAAGCAGGAAGATTTTCTTGAGATTGCACCGCTAAGTCAGGAAGAAATGGTCGGCAAGCTGACACAATATATTTTTGAAATGAAAAATCCGAATATCCAGCGGATTACCCGCCATTTGATTAAAAAACATCAAAAGGCCTTTTTGGAATATCCCGCCGCAACCAAAAATCATCATGAATTTGTTTCCGGTCTAGCCTATCATGTAGTCAGCATGCTGGACCTTGCAAAGGCAATTTCCGGCCTGTACCCGAGCCTTGATAAGGATCTCTTGTATGCAGGAGTCATATTGCATGATATGGGGAAAGTGATGGAGTTATCTGGTCCAATTTCAACTGTGTATACACTCGAAGGGAATCTGCTCGGACATATTACGATTATGATTAATGAGATTGGGAAAGCTGCAGATGAACTGGGGATTACCGGGGAAGAGGTATTAATTTTGCAGCACCTTGTTCTCAGCCACCATGGAAAAGCAGAATGGGGCAGCCCAAAACCGCCGTTAATTAAAGAAGCAGAAATTCTTCATTATATTGATAATTTGGATGCAAAAATGAATATGCTTGACCGTGCATTGGAGCGGGTGAAACCAGGAGAATTTACCGAACGGGTCTATGCCCTGGATAACCGTTCATTTTATAAACCGGTATTTCATAAATAGGATAGTCCAGCTGTTGGGCTATCCTTTTTCTTCAAATGAGTAATAAAAAGTATTTCGCGTGCATATGATGGTATCAAAAGTGGACAGCCATAAATGAAGGGAGCAAGCTATTTTGACTATTCCTATTTGGATCTATGCTGTTGTGGCTGGGATTGCGATCAGTGCCCTAATGGCGATCAAAACCGGCAGAGAAGAGCGGAAACTTGAGCAGGAAGATATTCAACGCGAAGGAGAAATCTATATGGAGCGGCTCGAGCGGGAAAAGGAACAGCGTAATGAAATTAAGGCCGCAAGTGAATAAAAAAATAAGGAAACGCGAGGCGTTTCCTTATTATTGTGCAGGTGATGTTTGCGGATTCAGGGCATCTTTTAAGTCCTTATCATTGACCTTAACCCCTGCTGCCTTCAGTTCTCGCTGCATCGCTTTATTAATATCTTCGTTTGTTAATTTTGATGATTTTACTTCATATTCAATTTGTTTCTTCATATCTTCATATGATTTCTTTTCTTTTTTATCAGTAACCTGAATAATGTGGTAACCAAACTGTGTTTTAACTGGAGCACTAATTTCATTTACTTTAAGTGCATAAGCTGCTTTTTCAAAATCAGGATCCATTTTTCCTGCTCCAAACCAGCCAAGATCTCCGCCGTTTTGGGCTGAAGCAGTATCTGTCGAATACTCTTTAGCCACATCTTCAAATTTGGCTCCGCCGTCAAGCTTTTTCTTTACTTCATTAGCCGTTTTTTCATCAGCCACTAGAATATGGCGGGCTTTAATTTCCGGTTTATAGTTAGCATAGTAATCCTTTAAATCTTTATCTGTTACCTTAATATTCTTCATAGCAGCTTTTTCTTGAAGCATACCAAGCTTCATTGTCTTCTTAAAGTCTGCTTCACTCTTATAGCCATATTGTGCCAGCGTAGCTTCAAAATTGGACCCAAGCTGCTCTTTTAAAGCGGCAACTTTGTCATTTAATTCTTTATCCTCTACTTTGTATTTCTTGGAAAGTACTTTTTCATATACAAGCTGCTGCAATGCCTGATCTCCGACCTTGTCCTTCATAGCTTTATAAAGCTCGTCCTGTGTCACATCTCCGGCCTTGCTCTCAACCACCTTATCCGAACCGCTTTGACCACATGCGCCTAATGCAAGAACTGAGCCTGCAAGCGTAAGGGCTATTATCCATTTTTTCATGATGAATCTCTCCTAAATAGTAAATTCTTATGGGTTTTTGTCCACATTCTCTACTATAACATAAATGGGAACTACTGCAAAAAAAAACCTTTTTAAAAAAATCCATATCCAATGGAGACTTTTCCAAAAAAATAAGCTAAGCGCCTAAACGAAATGATGAGGGAATGAATAGAATATCGTAGTAAATGAAAAAGGAGGTATTACGATGAGCGCTGGATACGGAGCTGGGTTTGCACTAATTGTAGTACTGTTCATCCTATTGATTATTGTAGGTGCTGCATGGGTTTACTAAGATAAATATTTTGCAGGGAAGGGGGATTATTTATGTCAGGTGGTGGATACGGCGGAGGTTTCGCCTTAATCGTTGTGCTTTTTATCCTATTAGTTATCATCGGAGCTGCTTGGATTTACTAAAAAAAGCTCCAATAATGAAAAGCGATGAGGACTGCCTCATCGCTTCTATTTTTTGCGCCAGCAATTGTTTTTGCCTATGTATACAGGATTTCCAAGTAAGAAGAAATAAGGAGGATTGTAATTAAAACATTAATGGTACGAAACACTTTATGCTGCCGTTCTTCCGGAATTTCTTTTTGAATACAAAGGGAAAAGGTCATTTTATTTACATAAAACAATATAAAAATGGCCAAAACAATAAAAATGGAGATCATCTATGATTCCCTCCCTGTTTGTTCGTTTTATGCTTATTACAATATCAAAAATTACGAAAAAAAGATAGTCAAAAAGAATGGAAGAATGAAAGCTTTCGTTTTGAAAATCACTGTTATATAAGAGTAAAATATTTTAATAACGGTTTAAAAAGGGTTTGCCAAAATTTGAAAATGGTGAATAATAATATTGTAGTACATGAGGGGAGGGAGACCGAATGAGTGAATATGAAATGTTAATACAAAGAGTCCAGCTGTTGGAATATCATCAAAAGCTGTTGTTGGATCTCATTGTTAATCCAAAGCTCGAATTTTATAAGTTAATCGTAAAACATGGTCTATCAGAACATGAGGTCAAGAAATTTTATACATTATGTGATAAATTGAGCAAAAAAATGGAAGAACAAAAAGCGGAAGAATATGTTTATTTCCATCCGCTTTTCGATGATTTATCCGTTTTTTTGCCTGCAAAGCTTGACATAAAGGAAGTCATAAAGGCTTGTTTGTCACAAAATCTTTATTTGCCGCTTTTTCAGGAATTTGTAAAATACATCTAAATAGTGTTCTTATGCAAGTTCCTGTTCCGTTTTTTCTGCTTTTCTAATCTTTCCATTTTCTTCAATAAAATCACTTTCGATATTATGGAAACAGTGTTCAAAGATTTCCATGAAATCATCACCATAAATATTTCGCACGATGGCCATCACTTCGATGATATCAGGAAATTTGCCGTACAATTCCCTTAGAGGTTTAGCACCGGTAAAGGCAGCATAACCAGATGGGTCATAGGTTTCCATTAATTGAAGCAGCATTTCTTCTCCTTCTGGAGTTAGCTGAATATACGTGTTCCGTTTGTCATTTTCTTTTTTCGAAAACTTTAGCAATCCTCTCTCTTCTAACTTTTTCGAAAAATTAAATGCTGTAGAAACATGCATAACTCCAAATTTTGCTACATCTGAAATTGAAGCACCATTTAAATGATAGGCAATCCAAAGAATATGGTGTTCATTGATATTAAGATCAAAAGGCTTAATCCACTGCTGCCAATCCTTTTCAATCGATTTCCATAAGGCTTTACTTAATTGCGCAATTCTTTGACTAAAAAGCATCGCTTCCTTCATTGAATATTGTTTCTCTGACATCCCCATTTTCACCTACTTTTTTTAATTCTCTATTTTCATTATGCCAATAAAATAAAAATTAATAAAGATGAAATTCACAAAATTTTTAGAAATTACATTAATTTTTTATTGAAATTTATTATTTTTACAAATTTTAAATTGAAAGTCCACTCCTCCTCAGAAATTCTGTTTGGACTGTTTAATATGCTGACTATTATTTTTCAAAAACTTCTTCCTCTAGTTTTTGGATGTTTGCTTTCATTGCAGCCAACTCTTTTCGAATATCCTGCTGATGGGGAAGAATATCTTCTTCCCATTGTGTAAGAGAATTTTGTATGTCTGACAGGAATGCTGAAATTTGCATTTTTCCTTCTATTGTTGCGTAAATGACAGAATCCTTAAGCTGTTCCAGATGAAACTTCAGTTCCTGCAGCTGTTTGCTCAGATGCTGGTTATTTTCTCTTATTCTTTTTCTTGTCTTGTTTCCAGAATCTAGGGCGGTAAGCAATGTGCCAATACATCCAGCAAGACAGCCTGCTGTCAGGCCAAATAAAAATGGTTTCAATTTCATTTTATAACTTTCCTCCGAATAATGGCAACTTTTAGAATATTTTAGAGAAAAAATATATTCTACTGATATAGTATACACCTAAATACCGAAAGAATTAAGATGCCTTGTTCATAGGAATGGACGATAAATCATATAAATAGTTGCAACAAACATTGGAAATTAACAATCCTGTCAGGGGGATGAACATGAAGAGTGCAGCTGTGATGTTATTTATCTTAAGTATGTTTCTTTTTTTAGGAACATGTAAATATTTTTTGGACTTAAAAAGACCAGGTGTTTATCCGCCAAAACAAATATTAAAAAAAAGGGCGGCCGCATTGGTTGGCTGTGGGGGGATTTGTCTCTTGGTTGCTTCCATGATTTCTTACTTTTTTAATAGGTAAGCTCTGAATTCAAGAAAAGAACCCCATGGGGTTCTTTTCTAAAAAAAGAGGATCCCGTCTATTATTTTTGAATGACGGAAGCTGAAGATAATTTAGTTCTTTTGAAAATCGATTGAGCGATTGGATACAAAATTACCATAATTACAGTATTAAGCCCAGCAGCTGGTAAAACAGCTACTCCAAATAGTGCTGTGAACGGTCCCGGTAATCCAGCCAGGAAATAAGCAGCTGTTAAAAAGACTGTCCCAGAAATGATGGTGCCTGCAGCTGTTAAAACTCCTATACTAACAACAGAGTTCCGGTATTTTTTCAGTGCTAAAAATAACCCGAAAAAGACTAATGCTGTGATTGGCTTATCAATGATATTCGGTATTTGTCCGCCTGGAAACTGAGTTGTAATGGCGGAAAGTACCCCGGTCACAATCGATAAGAGCATGACGCTCTTTATTTCTGGAAAAAGAATAATTCCCAAAAACATCATGGCTAGCATCATGTCAGGCTTAATCGTAAGAAAAGCCGGCATTACCGTGTGCAGGACAAATCCAATTCCCGCTAATAGTGATAAAACAACAATGTTCTTCGTCTTCATTTCTCATCTCTCCTATGCTCTTCTAAGCTATTTGGTTCCTCCTGCAATGCTCTAATTGCCTGCAGCGAAAAACCTGCCTTTATTATAACATACTAATATTATATTTATAAAGATATAATTTTCAGATAACTTTGATGATATTTGAGAAAATGGAAGAGTTATATTTGTTTCTGAATATTTGCTGCCATTTCCTGCAGTTTTTGCGGTGTGTAATCGCTCGTATTAGCTACCCACACTGCCCCAAAACCGTCCCCTTTTCCATATCTAGGCAAAAGATGCATATGATAATGAAAAACGGATTGACCAGCTGATTCTCCGTTGTTATTGAGTATGTTTAATCCGATGGGATTAAATTCTCTTTTTAAAGCATTTGCAATGGCAGGAACAACTTCAAATAGATTCCTTGCTATTTCCGGTGTCAGTTCATACAAATTTTCCTTATGTACCTTTGGAATCACAAGGGTATGACCCTTTGTCACCTGGCTGATGTCTAAAAAGGCTAAAACATGTTCATTTTCAAATACTTTTGCAGCTGGAATTTCTCCCTTTACAATTTTGCAGAAAATACAATCACTCATTTCTACACGACCTTTCTGAAAATTTATGTATTATTTTACCATACATAAGGATTGAAAAAAAGGAAAAGGCAGGATTCGCATGGAATCCCGCCTCCCGAAGGGGAAATGCCTCAATTGGTCGTTCAGAAGGAGTGTTCTTTGATAAACACCTCATTTTTCATAGAGTGTTATGATAAAGAGACATCATTGTTCAAGCTGACCATCCCCTAAATGTGTTTTTATAATTTTCCTAACTTATAAAAACAGATGACGATCTGCGGTAAACACCTCATTTACAGTTTATTTGTCAATAAACCTGGTGTTAATTGAACTCCAAATGGTTACTCTGCACATTGTACAATACAACCATCCCCTTATTTGAAACGGATTGAAATCTTACTTATTTGAAATAAAATTGTCTTTGATAGACACCTCATTTCAAAGTTTGGATGAATTGCTTCACCGAAGTAAGTTGTTTCCCCTTCGACTATTATCATGTCCCGGCGGAGAAGAAATATACAAAAAAAGAATGAAAAAGTGAATTCCTATTTTTATCGATGTTAATTTGATAAAATAGACCAAGAATCAAGTTACGGAAGGACGTTGTCAATGGCATTATTAACAATTGAAAACCTTGTCGGCGGTTATACAAGAAATCCGGTATTGAAGGATGTTTCCTTCGAAGTACGCGAGAAGGAAATGGTGGGCCTGATTGGCTTGAATGGAGCCGGAAAAAGCACAACCATTAAGCACATTATCGGCTTAATGGAGCCCCATCAAGGTGACATAAAAATTAACGGCAAAACCTTTACAGAAAATAAAGAAGCGTATCGCAGATTGTTTACCTTTGTTCCAGAAACCCCGATATTATATGAAGAACTTACTCTTGAAGAACATTTAAGGTTAACCGCCATGGCTTATGGATTAGATGAGGCTGTTTACAAAAAGCGGATTTCTGTTTTGTTGTCCGAATTTCGCATGGAAAAGCGCTTAAACTGGTTCCCGGCTCATTTTTCAAAAGGTATGAAACAAAAAGTGATGATTATGTGTGCCTTCCTTGTGCAGCCGACATTGTATATTGTTGATGAACCATTTGTCGGACTGGACCCTCTCGGCATTCAATCCCTGCTCGACCTAATGAAAAAAATGAAGGAAAATGGAGCTGGCATTTTAATGTCAACACATATTCTTGCTACAGCTGAAAAATACTGCGATCGTTTTGTTATTCTCCATGAAGGGAAAATTCGGGCCAAAGGAACCCTGAAAGAGCTGCAGGAGCAATTCTTGATGCCTGATGCATCATTGGATGACTTGTATATTCAATTGACGAGGGAAGATAATTATGTTTGATGAGAATAAACTCTGGAAGGACAGGGCAGGCGGCCGGGTAAAGGATTTAAGCAGATATCTTCGATATATTTTTAATGGCCACCTTGTTATCGTATTGTTATTTTTAATTGGAACGGCAGCCTTTTATTATCAGAAATGGGTGGCAACCCTTACCCCGGACTTCCCGGCGGAAATCATCATGGGCGTCATATTGGCCATTTTTTTAACATATAGTCCGCTGTATAATTTCCTCTTGGAAGCTGACCGGGTGTTTTTGCTGCCGCTAGAGGATAAATTAAAAGGGTATTTTCTTCGTTCCGGAATTGTGAGTGTTATTTTTCAAGGATATATCCTTCTATTCATGCTGGCTGTTTTCATGCCAATGTACGCAAAGGTTAGCGGTAACGGTTTTCATGCGTTTTTACCATTTTTAGCTGTGCTTTTAGGCGCTAAGATTTGGAATGTGGCAGCAAGCTGGCGGATTCAGTATTTTGCCGATATATCCGTTCATAGATGGGATATGCTTGTCCGGTATATCGTGAATGCCGTCTTTACATATCTATTATTGAAACAGTCCAATATTATCATTCCAATCGCAATCGCGCTGGTTATGGTTTTCTATTATTACGCATTTTATTCACGCACGAAAGAAATAGGTTTAAAATGGGATCAATTAATCGATCAAGAAGAAAAACGGATGGCTTCCTTTTACCGGCTGGCCAATTTATTTACGGATGTACCGACATTAAAAGATACTGTTAAAAGAAGAAAGTGGCTTGATTTTCTCCTTAATGGAATAAAATTTTCACAAGACCAAACATTTCTTTACTTGTTTTCTCGGACGTTCCTTCGTTCCTCGGACTATTTAGGACTGTTTCTCCGTTTAACGGTCATTGGTGCCTTTGCCATCTATTTTATGTCCTTTGGCTGGGGACAGCTGTTGCTAGGCATATTATTTCTATATTTAACCGGTTTTCAGCTGCTGCCTTTGTGGAATCACCATCAGAATAAGCTATGGGTAGATCTATACCCGGTTGCACCAGCAAATAAATTAACTTCTTTTCAGTTTTTAATGATGCTGTTTTTAACAGCACAGGCTTTTATTTTCGCGTTATTTATCTTGATAAAAGGTGAATGGGCACTGGCGGTCGTTGATTTGCTTTGTGGATTGGCATTTAATTATCTATTTGTTTATCTTTACAGTAAAACTCGTTTGAAAGTGTAATATGGAGGGGATGGTAAAGTGAATGAATATGAATTAAAGGTTTACGATGAAATTGAAGAATGGAAAAGAAAAATAACCCGCCGCTCGGGGATGATGACTAGATTATCGAAAAAAGCCCAAGTCAAAATTAATGATCTAATTCCGGAAAAGGTTCACGAAGTCATGACAGAGAGCATAAAAGCGATGGTGAAAGCGACTTTATTTGGCTCTAAGGTTACAACAAAGAAAGAACAGTCCCGCGGACTTTCCCTTGAAGGAAGA
>CAYNUT010000092.1:0-15660 GCA_964400595.1 uncultured Neobacillus sp.
AGTCGAAAGCAATGCTGAGCAGCATTTCCAAAAGGCGCAGCTCCTTTTGCAAAAATTATTGCCTCATTCCGGCAAAGCCATCCGAATTGGGATTACGGGTGTGCCGGGTGCTGGAAAAAGTACGTTTATCGAGGCGTTCGGCACGTTTCTTTGCGAGCAGGGCCACCGGGTTACCGTGCTCGCAATTGACCCGAGCTCGAAGGTGAGCGGGGGAAGCATTCTTGGGGATAAAACGAGGATGGAACAATTATCGCGAAATCCAAGAGCCTTCATCCGTCCCTCTCCGACTGCAGGAAAGCTCGGCGGCGTCCACCGGAAAACGCGGGAAGCGATGCTGATCTGCGAGGCCGCCGGATTTGATGTCATTTTAATTGAAACCGTGGGGGTCGGACAGAGTGAAGTGATTATCCGCGACATGGTCGATTTTTTTCTGCTGCTTGTACTGACAGGTGCCGGTGATGAGCTGCAGGGAATGAAAAAAGGCATCATGGAATTGGCCGATGCAATTATTGTCCATAAAGCGGACGGAGAGAATAAGGCCAAGGCGGAGAAGACAATGAAAGAATACAACCGCATTCTCCATTTTCTCCTGCCTGCTACAAAGGGATGGGAAACAAAGGCCTATACAGCCTCATCCTTGACACAAGAAGGTATCGCAGAAATTTGGAATGTGATCTGTTCTTTCGAAAAACAAGGGATAACCTCCTGCGCATTCGAAGAAAGAAGAAAAACACAGCTGAGGGACTGGCTGTATTCTATGATTACCGATCAGCTGCATTACTATTTTTATCATCATGAGGGTGTAAGAAAGCTGCTTCCTGCAATGGAGAATGATGTGGTGGCGGGTAAAGCGACTGTGGCTAATGCAGTGGAAACATTATTTCATGCTTTGTTAGAGGATAAATAGCAATCCTGTCGGTTTGTGTAAGCAGGACTCTTTTGACATTACCATGCATAACAAAGGAATAATCACTTTAAATATTAAAGCAGTGAAATTTTCAATGAATTTCACTGCTTTTACCTTTTTGGCTCTGGATTTTATGCATTCATTATTCATCAACTGTCTAAAGCAAACTTTTATAAGTAACTTCTGTAATAATAAAGCATTGCTGCAAATGTAATAACGGTGTATGCCAAAGATGTAATAAAAGCTAGATTTGGTGAAAACTCATACTTTTGTTCTCCCATCTTGATCCCTGTCGTTGATTGGACTAATAAATCCGTATTTTTAGTTGTTAAGCCTCCCTTGGAAGTAAAAAACCAAATCATAGCAGTAACTCCTAAGCCAACAAAGAATGCAAAATCAATAAACTTTATATTCGTAAAATAGGTTAGTCCAAAACTAAGTCCAAATAAAACTAATAATGTCATTAGGATGGTTCCTAAATTTTTCATAAATTTTCGCATCCCCTTTTTTTATTTGTCAGTATATTAAAATAATAGCATAATACTGCTATTTATTTTACACAATAATGTATCCAGTCCTACGAAACAGCTACTCTTATTTATCGATAATAAGTTCATTGTTATATTGCGCTGGCAGTAAGAGTTCCTGAAGTATGTTTAATAGTATTTTTATTTGAAATAAACTCATTTGTACTGTTATGATGTAGTTATATAGACATAAAAGGAGTGATTAATTTCATGAGCATGGATTTTAATTTTTTCATGAATGATGTGGTTCGTCAGGCGCGCCAGGAAATCGCGTCTGCAGGATATAAGGAACTGAAAACACCTGAAGAAGTGGAAGAAGCTCTTGGGCAAAAAGGGACAACTTTAGTTATGATTAATTCTGTGTGCGGCTGCGCCGGCGGTGTTGCCCGTCCTGCTGCAGCCCATGCGGTTCACTATGATAAGCGTCCGGATCACTTTGTAACTGTGTTTGCTGGACAGGATAAAGAAGCAACTGAAAAAGCAAGAAGCTTCTTCACCGGTTATCCGCCATCCTCTCCTTCCTTTGCCTTACTTAAGGACGGAGAAATTTGTTCCATGGTAGAAAGACATCAAATTGAAGGCTACGATCTGGCAGCTGTTGTTTCAAAGCTGCAAAGCGAATTTGATAAGTATTGCGAGGAAGTTTAATTAAAGGGCAATCCCAACCGGGGTTGCCCTTTTACTATGGGAAAAATTACCTTAGAAAAATAAAGATGAATTTTTACAAATATATTTGCATAATTATTTAATTGTGTTAAAATGCATTCATGTGAATAATTATTAATCAAATATCTACAGGGGGAAAACAAAAATGAAAAAGGTATTAGTATTATTTTTGACAACGCTGATGACAGCAAGCTTACTTGCAGCTTGCGGCAACAGTGAAAAAGCAAGCAAAAAGAGCAGCGATAAAAAAGTTTTGGTGATGGCAACATCTGCTGATTATCCGCCATTTGAATTTATAGAGTCAAAGAAAAGTGACGAAATAAAAGGCTTTGATGTGGACTTAGCAAAAGCAATCGGCGGAAAACTCGGCTATAAAGTTGAAGTCAAGGACATGGATTTTAACGGTTTGGTTCAATCGCTTAAATCAGGACAAGCTGACTTTGTTTTAGCCGGTATGACACCTACGGAAAAAAGAAAGAAAAACGTCGATTTCAGCGACATTTATTATACGGCTCAGCACATGATTGTTTCGAAAAAAGATAGCGGAATTAAAACCCTTGAAGACTTGAAGGGTAAAACCGTCGGCGTTCAGTTAGGCTCAATTCAAGAAGGGAAAGCGCAGGAGATTAGCAAAAAAGTATCCATCAAGATTGAAAACCGCAACCGTATTCCAGATTTAATCCAAGAAATTAAATCAGGCCGCTTTGATGCAGCGATTATCGAAGACACCGTTGCAAAAGGTTATTTTAAAAATGAACAGGATTTACAAGGTTTCTCTATCAGCGATGACCCTGAGGAAGCTGGTTCAGCGATTGCCTTTCCAAAAAATAGTGATTTAACGGAGAAATTCAATAAAGAGCTGAACAAAATGAAGGAAAATGGCGAATTGGACAAATTAGTCGTGAAGTGGTTCGGCGCCGATTCAAAACAATAGATTAAAAGAGACGTTTGGGGGCCATATCGATCCGGACGTCTCTACTATTTTGATTTTTTAAAAGAAAGGATGGCAAAAGAATGAACTTGGATTTTGCACAATTCATTCCCTCCATGCCATATATCTTAAAAGGGGTTCTCGTCACCCTGAAGATTGTCATATTGGCCGGAGTAATAGGATTTATCCTCGGAATTATCTTATCATTATTTAAAATTAGTTCGATTAAAATTTTAGGCTGGCTGGCTGACGCCTACACCTCCATTTTTCGCGGTACGCCTCTCGTTCTGCAGCTGATGTTGATTTATTTCGGCTCACCGCAGATTTTTGGCTATCAAATTGAACCATATACTGCCGCTGTTTTGTCTTTTGCGCTGAATTCCGGAGCCTATATCTCAGAAATTATCCGCGCGGGTATTCTTGCTGTTGATAAAGGACAGCAGGAAGCAGCATTGGCCCTCGGGGTTCCGTACGGAAAAATGATGCTCGACATTATCCTGCCGCAGGCGTTGAAAAACATCCTGCCTGCGTTAATGAACGAATTTATTTCCCTGACAAAAGAATCAGCGATTGTGACAACCATCGGGGTCATGGATATTATGCGCCGCTCCTATCAAGTAGGGGCAGAATATTACTCGTATTTCGAGCCGTTGTTGATTGCAGGCTTAATTTACTATCTCATGGTGATTACGTTGACCTTCCTAGGAAAAGCGGTTGAAAGGAGAATGAGACGCAGTGATTAGTACTGAGAATATGCAGAAGAAATTAGGCAGGCTGGAAGATTCAAGGCAGATTCCGGCAAACACCAAACAACTGATTAAGGTAGAAGATTTGCATAAAAGTTATGGGAAATTGGAGGTTTTAAAAGGAATTTTCACCTCCATCCAAACTGGTGAAGTGGTTGCCATTATAGGACCATCAGGTTCAGGGAAATCAACTTTCCTCCGCTGCTTAAATCAGCTGGAAACTCCAACTAGCGGGAGAATTTGGATTGGTGATGAAGAGATTACTAATAAAAAGACGAATATTATGAAGGTAAGACAAAACGTCGGCATGGTGTTTCAGCACTTTCACCTGTTTCCTCATAAAACCGTCTTGCAAAACCTTACCTATGCCCCAATGAAGGTAAAAAAGCTTTCCAAGGAGCAGGCAGAAAAAATTGCTTTTGAGCTGTTAGAAAAAGTCGGTTTATCCGATAAAGCGCAGGAATATCCAACAAGATTGTCAGGCGGGCAAAAGCAGCGGGTGGCAATTGCAAGAGCCTTGGCGATGCAGCCTGAGGTTATGTTGTTTGATGAACCAACATCTGCACTTGACCCGGAAATGGTTAAAGAAGTTTTAGAGGTTATGAAGTCGCTTGCTCATACAGGAATGACCATGGCGATTGTTACACACGAAATGGGCTTTGCGCGGGAAGTAGCTGACCGGGTGCTGTTTTTAGACGGCGGCGTCCTTGTCGAGGATGCTGCACCAGGCGAATTTTTCACAAATCCAAAAAGCCAGCGGGCGCAGGACTTTTTGCAAAAAATGCTCTAAAAAAAAAGATGGTCATGTCGATCATCTTTTTTTTGCGTGCTTTTATAAAAAAATGAGGAAAAGGGACTGCTCGATAACGAACGGTCCCTTTTTTATATTATCGAATAAATTGGCCGATTCCGATTAGGAGGGTTGAGGCAAGCATAGCAAACAACATTAAATAAACGACAATTTTTCTATTTTTCTTCTTAGACAATATGAAAACCTCCTTTAAGGCAAGTACTTTAATTATATTTTACAGGGAAAAGCCCAAATGAACAACGGAACAAGTAAGCAATTTAGGAAGGATTTATGAACTTTTTACCGAATAAGATAATTGTCGAATTTATTTTAATATTGAAACAGAGGGGTATATCATGATAAAAAAAGTCGACCATATTGGCATTGCGGTTCGATCTCTTGAGCAGACTCTGCCATTTTATACGGATGTTCTAAAGCTTCCCTTGCTTAAAATAGAGGAAGTGGACAGCCAAAAGGTCAAGGTAGCCTTTTTACAGGCAGGGGAAACAAAGCTTGAACTGCTTGAGCCGACATCAGTGGAGAGCGCAGTAGCCAAGTTTATCGAAAAGCGCGGCGAAGGCATCCATCATGTTGCACTCGGTGTCGAATCGATTGAAGCGAGGATCATCGAACTGAAGGACAAAGGGATTCGTATGATTGATGAACAGCCAAGGCCTGGAGCAGGAGGGGCGGACATTGCCTTTATGCATCCCAAATCGGCTTCTGGCGTCCTGTTTGAACTATGCGAAAAAAAGGGGAAGAAGGGGTAGCATGATCGATATTTTTGAAAAAATTAATGAATTATACGATAAGCGCAGAGAGGTAGAGCTAGGCGGCGGGGATGAGCGCATCGATAAGCAGCATGCAAAGGGGAAACTCACCGCCCGTGAAAGAATCGACCTTTTAGTGGATGAAGGCAGCTTTTTCGAGTTGAACCCTTTCATTGAACACCGGACACATGATTTTGGTCTTGATGGACAAAAGGGACCCGGGGACGGGGTTGTCACCGGGTTTGGCAAGGTAAACGGCAGACCAATTTATTTGTTTTCGCAAGATTTTACTGTTTTTGGAGGGGCATTAGGGGAAATGCACGCCAAGAAAATTGCCAATGTGATGGATTTGGCCGCAAAGAACGGCACACCTTTCGTCGGCCTCAATGATTCCGGAGGTGCCCGGATTCAAGAGGGTGTGGTTTCATTAGATGGGTATGGTCATATCTTTTACCGCAATGCTATTTACTCGGGTGTTATTCCTCAAATCTCTGTCATCATGGGTCCTTGTGCCGGCGGTGCCGTCTATTCACCAGCAATCACCGATTTCGTTTTTATGGTGGAAAAAACAAGCCAGATGTTTATCACTGGCCCTAAGGTCATTGAAACGGTAACAGGTGAAAAAATTTCTTCAGAGGACTTAGGCGGTGCCAATGTCCATAACACGATCAGCGGCAATGCTCATTTTAAAGCGCAATCGGAAGAAGAGGTGCTTGAAGAAGTTCGAAGACTTTTAAGCTATCTGCCGCAAAATAATCATGAGAAGGCTCCAGCCGCTGAGGTGATGGCAGAAAATGACTATCGTCCTGATTTAATGGATGTTATTCCATTTGATGCCGTCCGGCCATATGACGTTAGGAAGGTCATTGAACAGGTTGTCGATGGGGATTCCTTTATGGAGATTCATAAGGATTTCGCGAAAAATATTGTTGTTGGATTTGCGAGAATTAAAGGAGAGACGGTCGGGCTTGTCTGTAATCAGCCAAAGGTGATGGCCGGCGGCTTGGATATTGATTCATCTGACAAAGCTGCGCGATTCATCCGCACTTGCGATTCTTTCAATATCCCGATCATAACTTTCGAAGATGTGACCGGATTTTTTCCGGGCGTCAAGCAGGAGCACGGCGGGATTATCCGCCACGGGGCGAAGATTTTATATGCCTACTCTGAAGCAACTGTTCCAAAGCTGACGGTTATTTTAAGAAAAGCCTACGGAGGGGCATATGTGGCTTTGAACAGTAAATCAATTGGAGCAGACCTCGTTTTTGCCTGGCCAAATGCAGAAATTGCCGTAATGGGACCTCAGGGGGCAGCAAATATTATTTTTGCGAAGGAAATTCAAAACAGTGAAAATCCTGAACTGACAAAACAGCAAAAGATTGAGGAATATCGTGATAAATTTGCCAACCCATATGTGGCTGCAAGCAGGGGAATGGTTGATGATGTCATTGATCCAAGAGAAACAAGAATCAAATTGATTCGGGCGCTGGAGATGCTTAAACATAAAAAAGAGTCGAGACCATATAAAAAACATGGGAATATCCCTCTTTAAAATTAGTTAATCATTTGATGACAAGAATGGGAAAAGGTATACTGGTAAAGTGAGTATACATATGATGGAGGGTTCGACACGATGATCAATCAAAAACGTCTACTGAACGAATTTTTAGAACTTGTACAAATCGATTCCGAAACAAAATTTGAAACAGAAATTGCAAAAGTTTTAAAGCAAAAATTTACTGATTTAGGTCTTGAAGTTTTTGAAGATGATACAACTGCTGTTACAGGCCACGGAGCAGGGAACCTGATTTGCACACTTCCAGCAACAAAAGAAGGAGTAGATCCGATTTATTTCACCTGCCATATGGATACCGTTACACCTGCTAAAGGCGTAAAGCCTTCAATTAAAGACGGCTACGTGGTAACCGATGGTACGACCATCCTTGGTGCAGATGACAAAACTGGTATTTCCGTAATGCTTGAAACCATCCGTGTATTAAAAGAACAAAACATCGAGCACGGCTTAATCCAATTTGTTATTACCGTTGGAGAAGAGTCTGGACTCGTTGGTGCTAAAGCACTTGATTCTTCCTTAATGAAGGCCAAATTCGGCTATGCCCTTGACAGCGATGGCTTAGTTGGAAATGTTATTGTCGCAGCTCCTACGCAAGCAAAAGTAAAAACAGTTATTTACGGAAAAACAGCTCACGCTGGTGTTGCCCCAGAAAAAGGCGTTTCCGCCATTACTATTGCTGCAAAAGCTATTGCCAAAATGCCATTAGGCCGCATTGACCATGAAACAACGGCAAATATCGGCCGTTTTGAAGGCGGTCAGGCAACCAATATCGTTTGCGACCGCGTCGATATTTTAGCAGAAGCACGCTCCCTAATTCCTGAAAAAATGGAAGCACAGGTCAGCAAAATGAAAGAAGCATTTGAAACGGTTGCATCTGAAATGGGCGGCAGAGCAGAGGTAGAAGTCGAGGTTATGTATCCAGGCTTCAAATTCGGCGAAGGCGACCATGTAGTAGAAATCGCCCGCAAGGCTGCAGCAAAAATCGGCCGCAGCTGCGAACTTCAGCACAGCGGCGGCGGCAGCGATGCCAACGTATTCGCAGGCTTCAATATTCCAACCGTCAACCTTGCTGTCGGCTATGAGGAAATTCATACAACCAAAGAGCGCATGCCAATTGAAGAATTATACAAGCTCGGCGAAATGACATTGGCAATTATCGACGAAGTGACAAAATAATAATATGATTTGGAGGAGGACTAATGGTTCTCCTCTTTTGTATTTTTTACTAAAGGATAAAACCCAAAGGATTCAAACCCTTTTTTGTACATTTAAACCTGACGTCTCTTTTTTGGTATAATTAATCTAAAGATTGATGGAGGGTGTGTATCGGCATGAGGGAAATGTACCCGAAAAACGGACGAGTCATTTTACATGTTGATATGAATAGCTTTTATGCGTCGGTCGAGATGGCTTATGACCCTTCCTTGAAGGGGAAGCCGCTGGCAATTGCCGGGAATGTGGAGGAGAGGCGCGGAATCATTGTCACCTGTAGCTATGAAGCAAGAAAGTTCGGTGTAAAAACCACGATGCCGCTCTGGGAAGCGAAAAAATTGTGCCCCCAGCTGATTGTGAAAAAGCCTAATTTCGAGCGGTACCGCGCTGCATCCACGGGCATGTTCGACATACTCCGGCATTATACTTCTCTTGTTGAACCGGTTTCGATTGATGAAGGATATATGGATATCACCGAAAGCTTTGAATTTGGCAGTCCGATTGAAATCGCGGAAAGCATCCAAAAAAGAATATTAGAGCAGCTGGATCTGCCTTGCAGCATTGGCATTGCGCCGAATAAATTCTTGGCCAAGATGGCATCAGACATGAAAAAGCCCATGGGGATTACGATCCTGCGTAAGCGTGACATTCCAAATGTTCTATGGCCGTTAAACACAAATGAGATGCACGGTTGTGGGAAAAAGACAGCAGAAAAGTTGAAAACCATTGGCATCCTTACCATTGGCGACCTGGCCAAGGGGAATGAAATTCAGCTAAAAACGCTTCTTGGTATTAATGGAATCAGGTTAAAAGAGCGGGCGAACGGAAATGACCACCGGCTGGTCGATCCGGAATCAATAGAAGAGTTCAAGAGTATCGGCAACTCTACCACACTGCCGCGGGACATCAGCAATCAGCAGGAGCTTTTTCATGTGCTCGATTCACTGGCGGAAACAGTGTCGGTGAGGATTAGACGAAAAAATGTCTTGGCATCGACTTTGGGAATTACCATCCGCTATAAGGATCGAAAAACCATTACTAGAAGCAAAAAACTTGATAACCCTATCCAGCATAAAGAGGAAATTGCCGCTGCTGCCAAACAGCTTTTTCTAAAAGCCTGGAACGGCGACCCCATACGGCTGTTAGGGATAACAGGCACCGATTTAATCGAGCAGGATCACGCCTATAAGCAGCTCGATTTATTTTCCTATGAAAAAGATGCCAAAAAAGAACCGTTGATCAATGTTGTTTCAAGCCTTCGCGAAAAATTTGGCAAGAATATTATTGAGACGGCCGGTGCGCATAATATAGACCCGGCGCATAAAATCGGAACCGCCACCAGCTTTAACAAAGACTTTCTTCGGTCATCTGACCGGAAAGATGATAACTAAAAAGCTCCACATTGCCTAATTGAGCAAAGTGGAGCTTTTGAATTATTTACATATATCTACTTCCAATTCCGTCACCGGCCACCAGGAAAAGCCGTCCTTTTCCAAAAGCTCATCTGCCTCTGCAGGGCCTTTTGAGCCTGCAGGATAATTTGGGAAGTCAGCTTTTGTTTTTTCCCAAACCTCGGAAATTTTATCAACAAATGCCCAGGAATAGGCGACTTCGTCCCAATGGGTGAAATTTGTGGCATCTCCCCGCATGCAGTCATAAAGAAGCTTTTCATATCCCTCTGGCGTGTTCATTGCATGAATACCCGTGTTGGCAAAGCTAAGTCTTACCTCTTGGGCATCTAAGTGCCCGCCAGCCTTTTTGGCGTTTAAATGAAGAGTAATGCCCTCTTCGGGTTGAATATGTATCACAAGTAGGTTTGGATTCAGGATTTTTTCGGTATGGTAATATAAATTCATCGGAATGTCCTTAAATTGAATCACGATTTTCGTTGATTTTACTTTTAGCCTTTTTCCAGTCCTGATATAAAAAGGAACACCTGCCCAGCGGAAGTTATCGATCATAATTTTTCCAGCAACGTACGTTTCCGTATTGGATTCTTTATCGACCATCGGTTCATCACGGTATTTAGGTACCGATTCCTCATTTATTTCTCCTTCGCCATATTGGCCGCGGACGAAGTAATCATGTACGTTCTCCCCTTTGATGGATCTTAAGGCACGAAAAACCCTGACTTTTTCGGAACGTATTTCATCGGTTGTGAGCTTGATCGGAGGTTCCATCGCCAGCAGCGCCACCATTTGCAGCATATGGTTTTGCAGCATATCCCTTAAAGCACCGCTTGTTTCATAATAGCGCCCGCGTTCCTCGACTCCCAAGGTTTCACTAGATGTAATTTGAATATTAGAGATGTACCGATTATTCCAAAGCGGTTCAAAAATGGCATTGGCAAAACGGATAACTTCGATATTCCGCACCATTTCTTTTCCTAAATAATGATCAATCCGGTACACTTCACTTTCAGAAAAAGCTGTGCGAATCTGTTTATTTAATTCTTTTGCAGATGCTAAGTCGTGCCCAAATGGTTTTTCAATGACAAGCCGCTTGTAACCCTTGACATCTGTCAGGCCGTCGGATTTTAAGTGCATCGCAATTGGACCGAAAAATTCAGGTGCCATTGCTAAATAAAATATTCGGTTTCCTTCAAGGTCATATTTTTTATCAATTTGATCTGCAAATGTTTTTAAGGAAGCATAGGAGCTGGAATCCGCGACGTCATGTGTCTGATAGTAAAAATGGGAGATGAATTCGTCGATATTCTCCTTGTTCCCTAAGGCCGATTGGACCGAGTCCTTGACGGATGCCTGAAAATCATCATTGGATATGGAGCGTCTTGCAACCCCAATGACTGCAAATTTGTCTAATCGGCCTCTATTATACAGCCGGTATAGGGAAGGAAAAAGCTTCCTTTTCGCTAAATCACCAGTTGCTCCAAAAATCATAATTAAGGAAGTCATGTTTTGTTCCAATTTTAATGTCCTCTTTTCTTATAAGCATGTTTTCGTATGTAGTTTAATTTAGTGCATAATCTTAGATTTTGCAATTTATTGTTTTGCATGTATCAAATGGTTATGAAGCAATTGAAATTAGTTTATGCTATAGTATCCATATTGAATAATGAACGGAGGGGATTTATGGTGGACATTTTTTTCTTAGGAACGGGAGCAGGAATGCCGGCAAAACTTCGCAATGTGACATCGCTTGCATTTAAATTGCTGGAAGAACGGGGGGCAGTCTGGCTATTTGATGTAGGGGAGGCAACCCAGCATCAAATACTTCATACTTCCATTAAACCTCGGCGGATTGAAAAAATTTTTATAACCCATCTGCACGGTGACCATATTTATGGGCTCCCAGGGCTGTTATCGAGCCGTTCTTTTCAGGGCGGGGAAACGGAGGTAACGGTATATGGGCCAAAAGGAATTAAGGATTATATTCAAATCAGCCTTTCGATTAGTCAAACTTATTTGAGATACCCGTTATCTGTCGTCGAAATTGAAGAAGGAGTTATCTTTGAAGATGAGCAGTTTACAGTAGAAGCCCGGCTGCTGGATCATGGGATTCCATCTTACGGATATAGGATTGTGGAGAAGGACAGGCCGGGTACATTGCTTGCAGACAAACTAAAGGAAGCGGGCGTACAGCCGGGGCCGATTTTTCGAAAAATTAAAAACGGCGAGGCCGTCACACTTGAAGATGGCCGGTTAATTGAGCCGGATGACTTTGTTGGTCCAGCCCAAAAGGGGCGGATTGTCACAATTCTCGGCGATACTAGGTATTGCGGGAACGCCATCATGCTTGCGAAAAATGCCGATTTGCTCATTCATGAAGCCACCTTCTCAAAGGGGGAGGAACAGCTCGCATTTGACTATTTTCATGCTACTACCTATCAGGCTGCTGAGATTGCTAAACAGGCGGAATGTCAGGCGCTGTGTTTAACCCATATAAGTTCTCGGTATGACCGGAGTGCGTGGAGCCAGTTAGTGGAGGAAGCGAAAGAAATCTTTCCAAATTCGGACATTGCGGAGGATTTTAAGGAAATTCATATAGCATTAAAATAATTGACTTTTTCTATGCCAGGAGTGAATGCATTGAGAATATGTCCCATAAAAAATGACTATCACATTTTGATAGTCATTTTTTATGGGAATTCAATCTCTTTTTAATTATTTACACCCAGCCCCGCTCGTATTGTTTCGGTCCTTCCATACTCTCGCCGAGTTCTTTTGCAGCTGTCCGGGGCCAGTATGGGTCCCGCAGCAATTCCCTAGCTAAAAAGACGAGGTCGGCTCTGTTATTTTTCAAAATTTCCTCAGCGTGCAAGGCGGAAGTAATCAACCCAACAGCACCCGTTGCAATACCGGCTCCATTCTTCAGGGTTTCCGAGTATGTCACTTGATAGCCCGGATACACATCAATACGAGCTGGAACCACTGCGCCAGAGCTCACATCAATTAAATCAACGCCTTGTTCTTTCATCCACCTAGTAAATATTATGTAATCCGCCGGTGTTAAGCCTTCTTCATGGTAATCATGAGCGGAGACGCGGACAAAGAGAGGACCGCTCCAGACTGCTCTTACAGCATCAATCACTTCACTAAGGAGACGGTAGCGGTTTTCGGCTGAGCCGCCGTATTCATCCGTTCTTTTATTGGACAGAGGCGAGAGGAATTCGTTGATTAAGTAGCCATGGGCCCCATGGATTTCAATGACATCAAATCCTGCTTTTGCAGCCCGCTCGGCGCCTTTTTTAAAGGCTTCAACTGTTTCTGCGATGTCCACTTTGGTCATTTCCTTCGGGGTTTTCATTTTTTCATTAAAAGCAATGGCCGAAGGGGCAAAAATTTCGCCTTCGAGTATGGCTTTTCTGCCGGCATGGGCAAGCTGAATGCCGATTTTGGCACCGTGTTCCTTAACAAGTCCGACCAGTTCCGTGAATCCTGCAAGATGCTCATCGCACCAGATTCCTAAATCCTGTGGAGAAATCCGCCCTTGAGGTGTGACAGCTGTTGCCTCGACGATTATGAGTCCGACCTGGCCGATTGCTCTGCTGGTGTAATGGGTCCGGTGCCAGTTCTGCAGGTGCCCGTCCTCGTTATGGCTCGAATACATGCACATCGGCGACATGACAATCCTATTCTTCAATGTGAGCCCATTTATTGTATAAGGTGAAAACAATTTTGATGCCATTTGAAAAACCTCCTGTTTCGATTAATAGATGGAATGTATAAAATTCGCCTTTGACAATTGCCCAGCTCCGGCGCCCAGCGGCTAGGCCCTCGGTGGGTACCGGAGCTTTTTTTTCAGTATAACAAACGGCAGAAAAATAATGTGAAATCCTGCTTTATTCGTGTTCCCTCAGCTCTCTTAACTTGTAGGTGGTTCCCCGCCAAACGATTCCGCCGCGTTTAAAGGTTAAAAAGCTTGCCCTGATGATTGAAAATATAAACAACAAAGCTGTAATCGGGAAAACAAGAAATAGAACAGGGGAAAAAACAGTCATTCGCTTAATGATGATGACATATAAAAGGCCGCTCAGGACAATATTTCCTAAGCTTAAAAGGACAATTGTTTTGTTAGGTGAAAATAACGTCAAAAAAGGCAGCACATGTGTGGTAAACACCCCAAAAATCGAAAATAACACCATGCTGATGCGGTAATTTAAGCCCGCAAACGTGTTTTTTTCTAACCCTGCAAAAGCCTCCCTCAAACTTCCATACCATTCAACTTCAATCAAATGGAGTGCGGTAACAATTCTCTGTCTATAACCTTCCCGCTTCATTTTCATCCCCAGCTGCAGATCATCATCAGGACGCATTTTTACCCGTTCATGCGTGCCGAATGTCTCATAGGCGGATTTTGAAACGAGGTTGAAGGCGCCGATTCCGGTGCCGATTTTTGACTTTGGATTATTGGCCATCCAGGGGCGCTTAAAATAGGAAAAACCGAAAAGGAAGAAAGCCACAAACGTCTTCAGCCAAAAGCCTTTGGCTGCAAGATTGGGAGCTGCCGTTAAATGATCAAGCCGATGTTTTTTTTAAATAATGCAGGGCTTTTGCAAAGGCCTCTTCCTCATATTTTACATCGGCATCGGTAAACAATAGCCATTTGCCAGAGGATCTTAAAGCCCCTTGGTATAAAGCATTGTTTTTTCCAAGCCAGCCCTCCGGCAAGTCGGTAATATGGATAACGTTTATCCGAGGATCTTGGTGTGCTAGTTCGTCCATGATTTTTCCGGTGGCATCGCTGGAACGGTCATTAACAAGAATCCATTCGGCCTTTTTATAGGATTGCCGCAGCTGGCTTAAAATGCTTGACCTTAGTTGTTTTTCTTCATTCCTTGCTGCGACAATCACCGATAGTAATGGCCCGGTTTCAAGACTTTCTTCTCTTTCAAGTGCATCTAAATTTTGCACCCCGATGATGGCATCGATGAGAAAAACAATCCAGACAATTATGCCCAATGAAAACAATATAATCAGCAAGCTTTCCACGACACCGCCCCCCTTTATCTTAGTTTAAAGGAAGCTGGACAAAACATGCCATCTTTATGAATACTTTCTAACATTAAGCTGGGAACACAGGGCATCTCCCATCTTCTTCGATTGGGCAGTGGCCGCTTTGATGCAGGCGATAATGGCTTGCTGCACGCCGCTTTCCTCCAAAACGCGAATTCCTGCCTCTGTTGTTCCGCCAGGACTTGTAACTTCTTTTCGCAGCTGAAAAGAAGTTTTGCTGGAGTTTTTGACCATTTCTGCTGCCCCGATTAATGTTTGCACAATGAGCTCACTGGCCATTTCTTTTTCCAGTCCAACCTCAACCGCGCTTTTTTCCATCGCTTCAATCAGATAATAAATATAGGCAGGGCCGCTTCCGGACAATCCTGTTACGGCGTCGAGCTGATCTTCCTCCACGAGTTTGGCCAGACCCACGGTTCCGAAAAGCTGTCTCGCTGTTTCCTGCTGCTCTTCCGTGACCCGGTCATTCACGGCGATTGCTGTTGCTGATTTGCCGACCGCAGCAGACGTGTTCGGCATCGCTCTTGCAATGGAAAGTTCCTTCTGGGCCAGTGCTTCGATTGTACTCATTGAAACCCCGGCCAGAACGGAAACCAACAGCATTTTTTCGGTTAAATACTCGCGGATAAATTCAATCGCGGAGGCAGCGTCCTTTGGCTTCATCGCCAGCATGACGATATCCGCGCCGGCAAACAGTGCCTGCATGTCATAGGTTCCATTGATCCCGTATCGCTCCTGCAAAGTTTTTAATCTATCCTGATTCGCATTGTTTGTTACCCAGACATTTTTTCGGTCGATTAAGCCATTTTCGAGAATGCCGGAAATGAATGCCTCGGCCATTGAGCCGGCGCCGACTATTGCTATTTTTTTCATAAAAAATTCCTCCCTTCAAAAATAAAAAGACCCTTCATCCATAAAGGACGAAAGGTCTAGCTTCCGCGGTACCACCTTCATTGAACCGAATTGAAAAATCTGGGTTCACTCGAATCCGTTAACGCCGGGTTTACGTTAGGTTTTCCTAAATGCTCATAAGGTAGGTTCAATGATCAAGAGGGCGGT
>CAYNUT010000093.1:0-9594 GCA_964400595.1 uncultured Neobacillus sp.
TAACCTCAAACAAAATTGTAGGACATAATTTTATATATGGCTCAGTAGCTCAGTCGGTAGAGCAAAGGACTGAAAATCCTTGTGTCGGCGGTTCGATTCCGTCCTGAGCCATCTCAAAAAGGAGTTTACCCACTTAGGTAAACTCCTTTTTATAATTGCAAGTCATTTATGTTACATAATTGAAATAAACATACCTTTATTTTACAAATTACACACTTTGATTGTCCAATTTTGCATAACATCCACCACCTCCTCTTGAACTAGCAAAACCCTTGACACTCTAGGAATTTTACCCCATTTTTTTAAAAACCCTCTTAAAAAACGCGAAAATACGACTAGAATATTTCTAGAAAATGTATGAAAATGTCAGCAATTATACATTTCTGTTACATTATAAAGACTATTAATCTTTTTATCTAAAACTATGGTAAATTATAAGAGGTCTAAAATTCTGGAAAATTCTTTAGTTTTTTAAAATACTAGATTAAGAGGATTTCCCGTGGTTTAGGGAGGAAAAAATGTTTTTCTTAAATAAGATTTCTCATACAAAAAAGTTAATATTAAAAACAACTGTTATCACCGCCTTGGCGGCATCTGTTATAGCCTTTAGTAATGGACCGGTTGCTTTTGCCACATCATCCAAACTAACGACCATTTACCATGTCTATCTTAATGGTACATATATTGGCAATGTCACTGATAAAAAAGTTATCGATCAATTCGTTGCCGACAAAGCGGACGCATTGAAAGACTCCTTTAAGGATGTCAATTTGAAATTTGGGCCCCAAGTTGAATACATACCTGAACAGGTCTTCCATTCAACAGCCAATAACCTTGAAACAATAAAGTCACTTAAAAATACATTCCAAATACAAGCTGAGGCTGCAGCGATTGTCATTGACGGCAAACCTGCCGTTTACGTTGATCAAAAACAAACGGCTGAAGATGTATTGAAAAAGTTAAAACTGAAATATGTTACAGAAGATCAGCTAGAGGAACTAGAGGCAAGAAAAGCTCCAGAAAGTAACTCCTTGCCGCCGTTAAAAGAAAATGAAACCCGAATATTAAACGTACAATTATCCAAAGATGTCTCCATCGAAAAAATGAATGTTGCTCCTGATAAAATTATGACCGCTGATGAAGCTGTTACATTTTTACAAAAAGGAACTTTGGAAGAAAAGAAATATGCCATTCAAGAAGGCGATGTCCTTGAAACAATTGCTGCAGGCCACGGCTTAAAAATGGCGGATATTTTGGCGTTGAATCCGGGATTAACACAGGACACACTTCTAAAAATTGGTCAGGAAATAAATATTACTGTACCACAGCCATATGTTGAAGTAGTCGTTGAAAAGGAAGTCAATCTAAAGGAAGAAATTCCATTTGCAGATGAAATTGTAGAAGATGCAGCAATGCCGAAGGGTGAGACGAAAGTAAAACAAGAAGGACAGAATGGCTTAAGCTCTGTCACCTACCATATTTCAGAACAAAATGGCGTTACTGTAAAGAAGGATAAAACAAGTGAACAAGTCCTGACGCAGGCAGTTAATCATATCGTCATCAAAGGAACAAAAGCTATTCCTTCCCGCGGCGAAGGCTCATTTGCCTGGCCGACCGTTGGCGGATATATCTCCAGCCAAATGGGATATCGCTGGGGTAAAATGCATAAAGGAATTGATATTGCCAGACCTAGTGCCTTAACCATTAAAGCTGCTGACAACGGTGTTGTTGTTTCAGCAGGCTGGGATGGCGGCTATGGAAATAAGGTAGTAATTGACCACCAAAATGGCTTCCGCACGCTATACGGCCATATGTCATCACTAAATGTTACAGCAGGCCAAGTGGTTTCAAAAGGCACTGCCGTTGGGATTATGGGTGCGACAGGCGATGCTACAGGGGTTCACCTCCATTTTGAAGTATACAAAAATGGCGGCCTCGTAAATCCGCTCAACTATTTAAAATAATTAATGAACAAAAAGTCTCCAGCCTGCCTGGAGGCTTTTTTTACAAAAAAACGAGTTCCTTTCCATTGCTGTGAATTACTAGTAATACGTGAATTTATACTAATAACATGGTAAAGTAAAATAGAATAGGTATGACTTCAATGAAGAAGCATGTTTGATTGGAATAGATCAATATTAATAAGAAGGGGAAATCGTATGGAAAAGAAAATTCTCGTAGTCGATGATGAAAAGCCAATTGCCGATATCCTGCAGTTTAACCTAAAAAAAGAAGGATACTCTGTTTATTGCGCTTATGATGGAAATGAAGCTCTCCAGTTAGTTGAAGAAATTCAGCCGGATTTAATTCTCCTTGATATAATGCTCCCACAGCGGGATGGAATGGAGGTATGCCGCGAAATCCGGAAAAAATATGAAATGCCGATTATTATGCTGACCGCTAAGGATTCGGAAATCGATAAAGTCCTCGGCCTCGAACTCGGTGCCGATGACTACGTTACAAAACCGTTTAGCACAAGGGAATTAGTTGCCCGGGTAAAAGCTAATTTACGCCGCCACCAGCAAATTCTGACACCGCCGGAAACAGAAACAGAAACCAATGAAATTGAAATTGGCTCCCTTGTCATCCATCCGGACGCCTATGTTGTCTCTAAGCGCGGTGAAACCATTGAACTGACACATCGTGAGTTTGAATTACTTTATTACTTGGCGCAGCATATCGGACAGGTTATGACAAGAGAACATCTTTTGCAAACCGTTTGGGGGTACGATTATTACGGTGATGTAAGGACTGTAGATGTAACGGTCAGACGCCTGCGTGAGAAAATTGAAGACAGCCCCAGCCATCCAACATGGATTGTGACGCGCCGAGGGGTTGGTTATTACTTACGGAATTCCGAACAGGAGTAATGAGTTTTGAGAAAAAAGGTAGGATTTTTTCGCTCTATACACGTAAAATTTGTCATCATATATGTCCTCTTGATCTTAGTCGCCATGCAAATTATCGGGGTTTATTTTGTCAGGCAGCTTGAAGAAACATTAAGGACAAATTTTCAAACCTCTTTAAAAGAACGCGTTGACCTGCTCGCCTATAATGTTGTGGAGGAAATGGAAAAGGAAAGAACGCCTGAAGACCCAACACTCGAAGAAGATATAAGAAAACTCCTCAAGGACTTTAATGCGGGTGATATTTCTGAAGTCCGGGTGATTGAAAACCGGTCCCTTAAAATTCTGGGCACCTCCGGGCCGAATCAAGGGGTTGTCGGGCAAAGGACTACAGAGCTGCAAATAAAACAATCCATGGTTTTGGAAGAAGATCAAAGCGCCATTAAAATTGACCAGCCAACCGGCCACCGAATATGGGTCCTCTCGACCCCGATCAAATCCGGTAAAAAGGTCATTGGTTCCATTTACCTTGTTGCAAAGATTGAAAGTGTATTTGAACAAATGAAAACCATCAATAGCATTTTTGCAACCGGAACCGCCATCGCCTTATCTATTACGGCGCTATTAGGGATCCTTCTCGCCCAAACAATAACAAGACCAATTGCAGATATGAAAAAGCAGGCATTGGCCATGGCAAAAGGAAATTTCTCGCGTAAGGTCAGGGTTTACGGGAATGATGAAATAGGCATGCTGGCAGAATCCTTTAACCATTTAACAAAGAAGCTTCAAGAAGCACAGGCGATGACAGAAGGGGAACGAAGGAAACTATCCTCTGTGTTGTCCTATATGACAGACGGTGTTATCGCAACCGACAGAAAGGGACGGGTGATCCTAATCAACGAACCTGCTGCCGAGATGCTGAATGTTTCACGTGAAACTGTCCTTTCGCAGCCGATTGTTTCTTTGTTGGGATTGGAGGATACGAATACATTTGAAGACCTGTTAGACGAAAAGGAATCGCTAATCTTAGACTACAGCACGAAAACCCAGCATTATATTCTCCGGGCTAATTTTTCTGTGATTCAAAAGGAGACTGGCTTTGTCAATGGTTTGATTGCAGTTCTCCATGATATTACGGAACAGGAGAAAATTGATGCCGAAAGAAGAGAGTTTGTTGCCAACGTTTCACATGAACTAAGGACGCCGCTGACAACGATGAGGAGTTATTTAGAGGCGCTTGCAGATGGCGCATGGCGCGATGAGGAAATTGCGCCGAATTTCTTGGAGGTAACTCGGACGGAAACAGAAAGAATGATCCGCCTTGTCAATGATTTGCTGCAGCTGTCGAAGATGGATAGCACCGATTACAAGCTAAACATCGAATGGGTGAATGTTGTAGATTTCTATCACCGGATTATTGACCGGTTTGAAATGACGAAGGAACAGAATGTTACCTTTAAAAGAATGCTTCCGGACCATGCCATTTTTGTGGAAATTGATGAAGATAAAATGACACAGGTATTATACAATATTATTTCTAATGCCCTAAAATATTCCCCGGAAGGCGGCCAAATTACTTTCTCAGTTGAGGAAGGCGAAGATAAAATTATCGTCAGTGTTGCCGACGAAGGAATGGGGATTCCGAAAGAAAATATTGGGAGGATATTTGGCCGTTTTTATCGGGTTGATAAAGCACGGTCACGGCAAATGGGCGGAACAGGGCTAGGGCTGGCCATTGCCAAAGAAATGGTCAATGCTCATGGCGGGGCTATCTGGGCGGAAAGTGAAGAAGGTGAGGGAACGGAGATTTCTTTCTCACTGCCGTACGAGCGTTCAGAAGAGGATGAATGGTCATGAATTACGAAAATATTAAATCCGTGATTTTAACGATTTTAGTCTTGGTAAGTATTCTTTTAACCTGGAATCTTTGGACATACCAACCAAATTTTGAAACAATGGAAAAAGGCAATACGCTGGAAGAGGTTACGGTAAGGGAAAAGCAGGATGTTCAAAAAATTGTCCGGCCTGATCAAATTCTGTTTCATGTTAAAGGTGCACACTATGGCACCAATAACACTGATGAACTGGACAGAATCATTAAGGAAATAAGCAAGTGGACATTTTTGGATATCAAAAATGTCACCGAAAAGGTGGGAAACATAAAGGCTTTAGCACATAGTGCCGGGAATGCTGAAATTATTTTTCCTGGAGAGGTGCCAATCGAACTCTACCGCAGCGTTATAAATATTGAAGGAAAGAAAATCCCTGCCTTCAACTTTAACCGAATCATCATTAATGTCGATAATCCGGAAAAGGAATATGGGATTGTTTACTTTGTTTCTGAAGAAAACCAGCAAATCTATATCAGTCATATTTCAGCGAACAATTTAAATGAGTTTTATAAGTCATTTTATAAATATGCTTCCAGGCTGCCGCGTTTTTTTGCCTTCGAGGCAACGGATAAACGAACGATTTTTCTTCCTGAGAACGATACAGAAATGATGACCTATAAATATCTGCCGGTTGTTCTTAATTCTGAGGAATTTAAGGGGGCCCTCTTCAGCGATCCAAGTTTTGTGCAAAAAAGTAGTATTCCTCAAGGGGAAGAGTACACAAATGGTTTTAGTAAAATGACTGTAAACAATGATACCAACATTCTCCGTTATGTCAATCCAACCGCTGAGGATAATTATATTGCCAGTTCTTATGATTTAGTTAAAAGAAGCATAGACTTTGTCAATGAGCATGGCGGATGGACAGATTCCTATCGATTTGTTTCCAAAACGGAATACAAACGAACTGTGATCTTTCGGATGTATAGCATAACAGGCTTTCCTGTATTTAATGGCAGAGGTTTGTCGGAAATCACTCAGGTCTGGGGCAGGGATGAAATCAATTCCTATACACGGCCAAACATCGCATTGGAACTTCCTCTGACAACAGAAATGCAAAAGGTAACCCGCCCGTCCGGACATGAGGTTTTGGAGTTTTTGATCAAGCAAAAGAATTTCAAGCCGGAACTCCTCGAAGAAGTGGTACTGGGCTACCGAATGGAGAGGGATTCCGAAGAGAATAGGCTGATCATCTTAGAGCCTGCCTGGTTCTATCGCTATGATAAAACATGGAGAGAAATTTCGCTGGATGATCTGGGAGGGTTGAAGCATGGATTGGAGTAAAATTAAAACCATCTTTATCATAACCTTCTTGATTTTGGATGTGTATCTCTTATTTCAATTCATGAAAATCCGCGATGCCAATAAATATGAAATCAATACGGAAGCTTCATTTGATGACAAGTTAAAAGCAGATGAAATCAAGTATATCGAGCTTCCAAAAGGGCCCATTAAGGCGCAATATTTAAGTGCAAAGCCGAAGACCTTTACTAGAGGAGATATTGAAAAACTAAAAGGACAGGCTGCCACACAGAATGAACCTGGAACAACCCTGCAGGTGATGATAGAAAAGCCGGTGCAGCTGAGTTCAAAATTTGAGCCATCCGAGCTTGCGTCTTTTTTAAAGGAAAATGTTCTTTACGGCGAGCATTATCAATTTTGGGAGAAGAATGAGAAAAAGAATACGATCACATACTTTCAGCAATTTGAGAATTACCCATCTTACAAAAATATTAACGGGATGATAACATTCAAATATAATTCCGCAAATCAAGTCGTTTCCTATCAGCAAACCTACCTGGAAGGAATTGAAAAGCTGACGGCGAAAGAGGAAATTCTCTCGCCATTAAAGGCGATTGAAACCTTGCATCAAAAGGGAGTATTAAAGCCAAAAAGTAAAATTACCAAGGTGGAGCTTGGCTATTCCACACTCATTCAGCTTGCCGCTTCCCAAGTATTGGCGCCAACCTGGCGCTTTGTTGTGGATGATAAAGAAAGCCTTTTTGTTAATGCATTTGAGGGCCAGATTATTCAATTTAACACCGATGAAAATAGTAAAGTGGAGTGAAATAGTATGTCATTAAGATATAGCGTCTTAGCGAGCGGAAGCACCGGAAATGCCCTCTTTGTAGAGTCTGATGAACATTCATTCCTAGTGGATGCCGGTTTTAGCGGGAAGCAGATGGAAGCTCTTTTTGGACAGATTGACCGAGATATCAGCAAGCTTTCCGGAATCTTTGTCACGCACGAGCACAGTGATCATATTAAAGGAATCGGGATCCTGGCCCGTAAATATAAATTGCCTGTTTATGCGAATGAAAAAACCTGGCGGGCGATGGAAAGTACAGTTGGTGCCATTCCAATAGAGCAGAAATTTGCTTTTAATATGGAAACTGTAAAGAGCTTTGGATCCGTTGATATTGAATCATTCGGAGTGTCCCATGACGCCGCAGAGCCAATGTTTTATGTGTTTCACCATTCCGGAAAAAAACTCGTCTTGATTACCGATACCGGATATGTGAGTGACAGGATGAAGGGAACCATCAAGAATGCCGATGTCTATATTTTTGAATCGAATCATGATGTGCAAATGCTGCGCATGGGACGATACCCATGGAACATAAAACGGAGAATTTTAAGCGATGTCGGCCATGTTTCCAATGAAGATGCCGCTATTGCCATGAGTGATTGTATCGGTGAACGGACAAAACGCATTTATCTCGCCCATTTAAGCCTTGATAATAACATGAAGGATTTGGCGAAAATGTCCGTGACGCAAACCCTGGAGAGCCGCGGACTGATTGTCGGCGAGCAGTTTGAACTTTACGACACCGACCCGAAAAGACCAACCATATTAACAGCGGTATAATCATTTTTTAAAAGTGGAGATTCTATTGCAGAGAATCTCCATATTTTTATTCCAAAAAAGATGTGACAAAACGGAGAATTTTTCTATTTAGGTGATAAATGATGAGGCTTCACTGGTTTTAGGGTTATTTGAAGAGATTTCTATTATTTAGTAATTTTATGATGATAGAGTATAATTAATCATATAAGCCAAAATTAATCTTAGCAATCTTTTCGAAAGAGAGGAATGGTGTATATTGGGTTACTATGATGATCATTCACCACCAAGGTACAAAGAGCAAAAAGGAAACAGGGGCGGGATTTTTACGGCCAGTTTAGTCGGTGCCATTCTTGGTGCCATCATTGTCATTATAGCCATACCTGCTTTGTCCAATAGGGGGATCCTGCCCTACAAGATTGAAACTGACCAAAATGCGGCGCAGGAGACAACGAGTAATAATAAACAGCAAAAAGTGGTGCAGAAGCAGGTTTCCTATAATGTGACAACAAATACGACACAAGCGGTTGACAAAACAGCAGATGCCGTTGTCGGGATTAATAACATCCAATCATCGAGCTTTTGGTCGGATAATGAAGGAAATTCTGAAGAAGCAGCCGGGACAGGCTCAGGTGTCATCTATAAAAAAGCAGGCGGCAAGGCTTTTGTAGTTACCAATCATCACGTTGTAGAAGGAGCCACGAAGCTTGAGGTCAGTTTTTCAGATGGCACAAAAATTCCCGCTGAACTCCTTGGCAGCGATGTGTGGACGGATTTAGCGGTTCTTGAGATTGATGCGGATAAAGTAAAAAAAGTCGCTGAATTTGGCGATTCCGATAGTTTAAAAATGGGCGAACCTGTCATTGCCATTGGAAATCCGCTCGGGGCTACTTTTTCCGGTTCGGTCACACAGGGAATTATCTCCGGGTTGAAGCGTACGATTCCAGTTGATATCGACCAGAATGGGATTGTCGATTGGCAGTCAGAGGTCCTGCAAACAGATGCAGCGATTAACCCGGGGAACAGCGGCGGCGCCTTAATAAATATGGAAGGGCAGGTCATCGGCATCAATTCCATGAAGATTGCCCAGAATGCGGTTGAAGGAATTGGCTTGTCGATCCCGATTAATTCGGCTAAACCGATTATTGATGATCTAGAAAAATTCGGAAGTGTCAAACGTCCATATATGGGTGTGGACCTAAAGTCCGTTTCCGAAATCCCAGCCTACTATCAAGAGGAAGCTCTAAAGCTGCCGCGTGATATTACTTATGGAGTGGCATTAAGACAAGTGGTGCCGAATTCGCCTGCTGCTCAGGCAGGTCTGCAGGAGCTGGATGTTATTGTGGAAATGGATGGCCAGAAAATAAATGATGTGATCGATCTTCGCAAGCATCTGTACCAAAAGAAGAAAATTGGCGAGAAAATGAAGGTTAAATTTTATCGCGACGGGAAATTGAAAGAAACAACATTAACACTTTCTGGAGAACGATTACAATAAGAGATGCAGAAAACCAGGATGGTGACCTGTTCACTGTGCTGGTTTTTTTGTGCTATGATGGATATCGTATTGTAGTTGCGCTTTAAGTAAACAATATGTATAACTGTAAACTTTTTAGGCTGGTGAAGAAAAATGATTTATTGCTGTGAGGAACATGTGAATAACGCCTTAGATGATATTGTGGAAGAGCATGAAACATTTCCATTATTATCAAAAATTGATGTGGATAACTTATCAACAACCTGTGATTATTGTAAAAAAACAGCTGTATATGTTGTGGCGAACAAGTGATTCCATACAAGATGTGGATAAAAAATGTGGAAATGTGGATAACTTCTGTGGATATGTTGTTTGTAAGCTGTTTGTAATTATGATGAAAAGGGTTGTGAATTGTGAATATCTCGATAGTAACGGTTGGCAAATTAAAAGAGAAGTATTTAAAGCAGGGGATTGAGGAGTATTTAAAAAGGTTATCCACATATGCTAAAGTGGAAATCATGGAAGTGGCCGATG
>CAYNUT010000093.1:9604-13328 GCA_964400595.1 uncultured Neobacillus sp.
ACCAATAAGTAGTAGTGGTGTTTATGACATGTCAAAAGCTACAGAAGAATTAAGCGAGCTGGAGATGCAGAACGTCAAGCAAAAAGAAGGTGAACGGATTCTGGCAAAAATCAGCCCCGATACATATGTGATTGCACTAGCGATACAAGGTAAGCAGAAATCATCCGAGGAACTCGCCGATACTTTGGATAACTTGGCTACATACGGAAAGAGTAAAATTGCCTTCGTAATTGGGGGTTCATTAGGATTAAGTGAGGAAATATTGAAACGGTCCAACGAGCAGCTGTCGTTTTCAAGGATGACCTTCCCCCACCAGCTTATGCGGTTAATTTTAGTAGAACAAATATATCGGGCATTCCGAATAAACAGGAATGAACCGTACCATAAATAGCGGCGGTTTTTTCTTTGTAATTTGGGAAAAATTATAGTGAAATACTATCTTAAGAATATGGTAAATATAAAATAAATATAAAACCAATACAAAGACCTTTTCTGGTTGAAAAAGGTCTTTGTTTTGATTGGGTTTTTAAAAACATATAATATTTTTCATTCCGAATCATGGAATCCCAAGGCCCTGGAGATTAGTTTACTGTACAATTTTATAGATTTGATTAATTCACTTCTCTGGTTTAGCGTGATTCGATGGCTGGGTCCGGAAACGGAAATAGCCGCAACATTGGATCCCTCTTTATCAAAGACAGGGGCAGAAATGGCATACACGCCTTCTTCCTGCAAGCCGTCGTTAACGGCAAACCCCGCTTCCCTTATCCTGGAAAAGTAGTCCTCTGAATAAAATTGATTGTCCCCGACAACTTTCCTTCTTTCATTATAGGGAAGCCAGGCTAGCAATACTTCTCCAACAGCGCCTTGTTTTAAAGGCAAAACCTCCCCAACTTCAACAGACCTTCGTAAAGGCTGGTGGCTTTCCACACTGGCAATACAAACCCGATTGTCTTTTTGGACAATATAAAGACTTGCTGTTTCGTTATATATATCCCTAAGATTTGTCAGGATGGGCATTGCCACATCGCCCAAATTGGATTTATGCATCAAAACCTTCACAAACTGGTACATCTTATCCCCAAGGGAGTATTTCCTCTGAGAATCCTTTTGCAAATAGCCTGCCTCAACGGTTGTTTGCAGCAGTCTGCCGACAGTACTGGTGCTTAAGTTAGTCCTATCGGCTATTTCGGTTAAAGATAGACTAACATTTTCTTCTAAAAAACAATCTAAAATCTGTAATCCTCTTTCTAAAGATCTTACATTTGGTGAACTGGCCATAACCACCATCCTTATTATTTATCATTATCTCCCTTATAAGAGCTTAAATTGACTAATAGTGTAATTGCTTTTCTGTTTATAGAGGCAACCAATCAATAATTGAATTATACAATATTTTGGATTCAGCCAGCTTTGTATCCCTGTCAAAATCATGAACTAATTTATGGACCTGATAGCATTTGGCTCCAGGAATAATTCCCGCTAAGTGGGAAGTTATTTCAGGAGGGACATCCTGATCGTCGTCACTGGCCGATAAAAATGTCGGAGGGAAGCTTGCTAATTCCTTATCTGATAAAGAATACTGTTTCAAAGAGGATAAGGAATCAATCAAACTTGCTACCCAGCGGCCCTTTTGGCGATAATGCACGTAAATGGAATACCTCTTTTGAATGCTTCCTTTAGTCAGGGGAGCGGATTGGATGCTGCGCTCCACGACATGAAGCGGGATTTCAGGGAAGCTTTGATAATGTTTGTTTGGCTTAATCAATTTAGGATGTTCGAGTGAAAAATAACTGTATAAACTAATTAATTTTAGTGGCTTTTTCCCATCATACCTTGCCGTTAAATAGTTTGCCAGGAATCCCCCGCTGGATCTGCCAAACAGAAAATAATCATTTGAATTAAGCAGAAGTGCAGATGCGGCGTTGTTGATAAACCAGTCCAAGGCTTTCTTGCAGCTATTCAAAACCATATCAATCTTGACTTCAGGGCATAAAGGATAATCTATCGCGAAAATATTATAACCGTTCTCCAGGAACTGCTGCAAATACTCAAACGGCAAATCATCCCTTGTACCGTAGATAAGCCCGCCGCCGTGAATATATATGATTGTCTTGTGTTGATGATTATGAATTGATTTATAGAAATCCGCTTCCAACGCCAAATCTCCGATTTTACCATAACATATTGTTTGTGTAGGTTGTATTCCGCTCATGGGAATTTCTCCTTTTAGGACTTGGTAGTTTGATTAAATATCAAAAAAAAATACTATTTTATATATGTTTCTTTTTTTAATTATCTTTATCATATTAAAAAAAACATTTACCGTCCAGTGGCAAAACACGAAATTAAATCCTATGTATTTTATACCAAGTGGGTAAAAAAAATGTAGGATAATGTCGAATAAATTCAGAGAAAACGCTAATAATGGAGAAAAAATACCAAAATTTATAATTATGAACATTTTGTGATACTACTTGACGGGAAAACATAGCGGGATTATGATAGCGGTGTTCACAAATTCCTAAGGAGTGGGAAAATGATAAAAAAAACAGTTGTTTTTAAAAGTGTTTATTATGACTCAGTAAAACTGATGTTAGTGACGAATGAGTTAAATACACTTGAAGGAATCATTGAAGCAGCGGTTGTCATGGGCACCGAACTCAATAAAGAAACATTGGAAAGAACTGGCTTAATGACGGAAGAGGCAGCAAATGCCGCTCCTACAGATATGATCGTTGCCGTAGAGGGGGAAAGCGAGGGTGCAATCGAGGAAGCTTTACAAAAGCTGGACTCATTGCTGAATGCAAAATCTTCTTCCAGCTCAAATGACCGCTATCGGCCAAAAAGCCTGTATACAGCTTTAAAAATGCAGCCTAACAGCAATCTATGCATCATATCGGTTCCTGGCAAGTACGCTAAAGACGCGGCAATGGAAGCACTGGAAAACAATTTGCATGTCATGTTGTTCAGTGACAATGTTTCATTGGATGAAGAGCTTGAATTAAAAGAGTATGCCGTTAAAAAAGATTTACTGGTTATGGGTCCTGACTGTGGAACTGCATTGATCAACAATGCTCCGCTCGCTTTCTCCAATAAGGTAAAACAAGGAGATATCGGCATTGTTGCCGCATCAGGTACAGGTGCACAAGAGGTAATGACCTTAATTTCAGCCAATAGCGGCGGCTTGACTCAGGTTATTGGCACAGGTGGACGGGATCTAAATGAAAAGATTTCCGGGTTAATGGTGCTGCAAGGTTTGAAAGCGCTAAACCAAGACTTAAATACAAAAGTGATCGTGCTGATTTCCAAGCCGCCTGCAAAGACAGTGCGTGACAAGGTTATTCAATATATTAAGGAAAATATCAAAAAGCCTGTCATCATCAATTTCTTGGGAGAAAAGTTTGAGCAAAAGGAAGATGGAAACATCTATTATGAATCTACGCTTGAAGACACAGCTTTGAAGGCTCTCCAGTGGGCAGGATATCGGAATGATAACCAGCCGTTGCTAAGCGATGAAGCAATCGATCAAATTGCCAAACAGGAATTTAAGAAATTACAAAAATCTCAGCGCTATATCAGGGGATTATTCAGCGGTGGTACGCTGGCTTATGAGTGTTTGTTCATTTTGGAGGATCAATTTGAAAACGTTGAATCCAACTTATCGAAAAAACATAAGGTTAAAAATATTCACAACCTGACAACACATACAACCATTGATTTC
>CAYNUT010000093.1:13338-15045 GCA_964400595.1 uncultured Neobacillus sp.
GGTGAAGATGAGTTCACGGTCGGACGCGCCCATCCAATGATTGACCCGACATTGCGCCACGAAGTATTTGAAAACACGATTAAACATGAGGAAACAGCTGTTATCGTTCTTGATATGGTATTGGGTTACGGGGCAAATCTTGAGCCGCACAAGACATTTGTGGAGACGCTGAAAAAACATCAAGGTCCTTATGTTTCTGTCATTGCAAATATTTGCGGCACGGAAGAAGATCCGCAAGAGTATGAAACCGTTATAAGCGAGCTGGAAGAGGCAGGCGTGATTATCGTGCCAAGCAACCAAACAGCTACCAAGCTGGCATTACAGATTGTCGAGAAACTAGAAAACCAGGAGGGCTAACATGGGGATCAATAATCTTTTTAACCAAAAACTCCAGATTGTCAATATCGGCCTTGAACAGTTCCATGATGACCTGGAAAAGCAAGGTTTTGATGTAATCCAGATGAGATGGACAATCCCGACAACGGATAATCCAAGAATAAAAAATGTATTAGAGAAATTAAAGTGTTTGGATGAGGAGGAATAAGCAATGAGCAAAAGAAGCGAAGCAAATGAAAAAGTCCTGAAAGTATTTCAAGATTCAGATGTTCGATTAATCGGTATGGGAATTGCCAAGGATGTCATTCCTGGCATGCATGAAAAAATGATACTTCATGCTGGACCTCCTATTGAGTGGAATAGAATGTGCGGACCAATGAAAGGTGCCATTGTCGGTGCGCTCCTTTATGAAGGCTTGGCAACAACTGAAGAAGAAGCCTACGCTTTGGCAGAATCAGGAGAAATTGAATTCGACCCCAACCATGAACACCAAACAGTTGGACCGATGGCAGGGATTATTTCTCCAAACATGCCGGTATTTATCATGAAAAATATGACGTATGGCAATCTTGCTTTTTCAAACGTCAATGAAGGGCCTGGTAAAGCATTGCGTTTTGGTGCTTACGGCGAATCAGTTATCGAAAGACTGCATTGGATGAAAAATACACTTTATCCAGTTTTAAAACAGGCGATTGAATTATCTGGCGGCATCGATTTTAAAGCGATAGCAACACAGGCACTGCAAATGGGAGATGACAACCATAATCGCCACAAGGCTTCGACAAGCTTGTTTATGCGTGAATTAACCAAATTCATGGTAATGGTAGATGCACCAAAAGAAGATGTATATTCTGTTGCCGAGCATATCGAAAAAATCGACATGTTCAACGTTAACCTTGTAATGGCTATGTGTAAAGCGATGGCGGATGCTGCTACTGGTATCGAAGGCAGCACGATTGTAACGGTAATGGCCAGAAATGGCGTTGATTTTGGAATTAAGGTAAGCGGGACAGGCAACAAATGGTTCACTGCTCCAGCAAATATTCCAACTGGACTTTACTTCCCAGGATATTCAGAAAAGGATGCAGCAGCAGATATTGGAGATAGTGCTATAACTGAGACTTATGGCATGGGTGGATTTGCTCTGGCAGCAGCACCAGCGATTGTTCAGTTCATAGGCGGAACTTATCAGGATGGCGTGAATATTACTAATGAAATGTATGAGATTACTGCTATGGAAAACAGTAACTTTAGGATGCCGACAATGAACTTTAAAGGAACACCTACAGGAATTGACATCGTTAAAGTTCTAAAGACAGGAATTCTTCCAACAATTACTACTGGTATGGCTCATAAGGATCCAGGAATCGG
>CAYNUT010000094.1:0-14936 GCA_964400595.1 uncultured Neobacillus sp.
CGACCTCCTGCGTGACAGGCAGGCATTCTAACCAACTGAACTACCAGACCAAAATAGATTAATGGCAGTCAACAGAGAGACCGTCCTTGCCAGCCTCTTGCTGACCGCCAAATGCCGATGACCCCTACGGGATTCGAACCCGTGTTACCGCCGTGAAAGGGCGGTGTCTTAACCGCTTGACCAAGGGGCCATATTAAATTGAAATGGTGAGCCATGAAGGACTCGAACCTTCGACCCTCTGATTAAAAGTCAGATGCTCTACCAACTGAGCTAATGGCTCTTATTAAGATGTTTCACTAATCTATTAATGCGTACGTCTGATGTCCCCGCCTCAGAATGCTTATTCAGGCAGCGGCTCGGCGTGTACAACTCGTTGCTTATTCATGGAAGCTTCGCTCGTTGCTCTACCAACTGAGCTAATGGCTCTTATTAAGATGATTCACCATCACTAATCTATTATTATTGAAGTGATTCATTAATCTTTTATATCGTCATCTCACCATGTTGTGGCGACGTTTTTTATATTATCATGATTTATACAAAGAAAGCAATACCTTTTTTTATTTTTTATTAAACTCTCTGCTGTTTTTCCGATTCGCTTATAAAGAAGTCAAATTTGCCGTTAAGTTGAGGTTTTTCAACAATATATTTTTTCCTGCGCTTTTTAAGGCATTTCAAAGCAAGAAGCCCGCCAAACAGCGGCGGACTTCAGCAAATTTTTTAAATTTGTCTCCACGGGCTGCGGACAACATTTGTTTGATTTCGGTCCGGTCCAACGGAGAAAGTAGATAGCGGTACGCCTGTCAGCTGGGTTACTCTCTCTACATAGTGGCGGGCATTTAGCGGCAGCTCATCTAACGACTTGACCCCGGTTATATCCTCCGTCCAGCCTGGTAATTCCTCATAAATTGGCTCACATTGTGCCAGCACTCTTAAGTTGGCAGGGTATTCCGTAATCACTTCATCCTTATAGCGGTAAGCCGTACAAATTTTCAACGTTTCAATACCCGTTAAAACATCAATCGAGTTCAATGAAAGATCGGTTAATCCGCTGACACGGCGGGCATGGCGGACGACAACGCTGTCAAACCAGCCGACCCGGCGCGGACGACCGGTGGTAGTCCCGTATTCACGGCCCACTTCGCGAATGCGCTCACCAATTTCATTGTTTAATTCTGTCGGGAATGGACCGTCACCGACGCGGGAAGTATAGGCCTTGCAAACACCAACAACATGTGTAATTTTTGAAGGACCTACGCCTGAGCCAATCGTCACTCCTCCTGCCACAGGGTTAGAAGATGTAACGAATGGATAGGTACCCTGGTCAATATCAAGCATTACACCCTGTGCGCCTTCAAACAGAACGCGCTTGCCCTCATCTAAAGCATCATTTAATACCACTGAAGTGTCACAGACATATTGTTGAATCTGCTGGCCATATGCAAAATATTCATCCAAAATATCTTCCTTTTTAAAACCTTCCACTTCATAAATGCGTTCAAACAGACGGTTTTTTTCCGCAAGATTCTGCTCGAGCTTTTCTTCAAAAACTTCACGGTCAAGTAAGTCCGCAATCCGGATACCGACCCGGGCCGCTTTATCCATATATGCAGGACCAATTCCCTTTTTAGTCGTCCCTATTTTATTAGCACCCTTCCGCAATTCTTCGACTTCATCAAGCTTCAAATGATATGGAAGAATGACATGTGCACGGTTACTGATGCGCAGATTATCAGTTGAAACTCCCTTTTCGTGTAAGTAGGCCAGTTCCTCCACCAGCGCTTTTGGATCAACAACCATGCCATTTCCAATGACACTAATTTTTTCTTTATTAAATATCCCAGAAGGTATCAAGTGCAATTTGTAGGTTTCCCCATTAAATTTGATAGTGTGTCCTGCATTATTTCCACCTTGATAGCGAGCAATTACCTCTGCATTTTCCGATAGAAAATCGGTAATCTTTCCTTTCCCTTCGTCTCCCCATTGCGTACCAACAACCACTACTGATGACATGAAAGGCACCTCCAAATTTTTGCATTCATTTACAAAATAAATTAATTCCTCCCATAGTTTATCAACATCAACCCCAAAAAGTCAATTAAACACGAACGATATATATGTTTTTTTATAATATGTTCGTATATATAGTATTCTATAAAAATATTAAAAAGCCGGCTGCACACAACAGCCGGCCTTTCTCACGCACCCGGAGGCGCCTCATAGCGCGTCTCAAGGTTGACGAACTTATTATATTCTTTTACAAATGCCAGCTGCACGGTGCCAACCGGACCGTTACGCTGCTTGGCAATAATGATTTCAATAATGTTCTTGTTCTCGGATTCCTTATCATAGTAGTCATCCCGATAAAGGAAGGCGACGATGTCGGCGTCCTGCTCGATACTACCGGATTCACGAATATCAGACATCATCGGACGCTTATCCTGACGCTGCTCAACGCCGCGGGAAAGCTGGGAAAGGGCAATTACCGGCACCTGAAGCTCACGTGCTAATTGCTTTAGCGAGCGGGAGATTTCCGAAACCTCCTGCTGTCGGTTTTCTCCAGATCGGCCGCTTCCTAAAATCAGCTGCAAGTAATCAATTAAAATCATGCCTAAGCCGTGCTCCTGCTTTAAGCGGCGGCATTTCGAACGAATCTCGCTGATGCGTACGCCAGGGGTATCATCAATAAAAATACCGGCATTGGAAAGGCTTCCCATAGCCATTGTCAGCTTACCCCAGTCTTCATCGGTAAGGGACCCTGTACGAAGCCTCTGGGCGTCGATATTTCCTTCCGCACAAAGCATACGCATCACAAGCTGCTCGGCCCCCATCTCAAGACTGAAAATCGCCACATTTTCTCCGGTTTTCACAGCAACATTTTGGGCAATATTTAAGGCAAACGCCGTTTTACCAACAGAAGGACGTGCGCCGACAATGATTAAATCATTGCGCTGAAATCCTGCGGTCATATGATCAAGATCCCTGAATCCTGTAGCAATACCGGTAATATCACCGACACGGTTATGCATCAATTCAATATTGTCATAGGTACGGACAAGAACATCCTTGATATTGTGGAAGGCTCCCGCATTCTTTCGCTGTGCTACTTCCAGGATACTCTTTTCAGCCTCGCTCAAAAGTACTTCTACTTCGTCTTCACGTGAATAGCCATCGGAAGCAATATTAGTGGCTGTCCGAATTAATCTTCTAAGCAATGATTTTTCTTCTACAATTCTAGCATAATAATCAATATTGGCAGCCGTCGGAACGGATCCTGACAGTTCACTTAAGTAACTGACCCCGCCAATATCCTCAATTAATTTAGCCGCAGCCAGTTCCTCGGTAACGGTAACGAGGTCAACGGCTTTCCCTTTATCATTTAAATTCAGCATCACGTTAAAGATTTTTTGATGCGAAGCCCGGTAAAAGTCTTCCGGAATTAAGATTTCAGAAGCCAGCGTTAAAGAAGCAGGCTCCAGGAAAATTGCTCCTAAAACAGCCTGTTCGGCATCAATATTCTGCGGCGGCATACGATCGGCAAATAAATCGCTCATCTATTCAAAACCTCCTAAATGAAGAGGATGATTTGTTCAATAGTCAAAACAGAAAAAAGTGACCAGTAAAAAACCGATCACATTCTCTTGCTTACTTTCTATATTCTAACATGTTTAGTCTAAATTTGAACTGGCAATTTTTTATTTAACTTCCTTGACAGATACAGTTAAAGTTGCTGTTACTTCATGGTAAAGCTTAACAGGAACCTTCGTATGGCCAAGTGTGCGGATCGCATCAGCCAATTCCATTTTGCGTTTGTCAATTTTAATGCTGTATTTTTTTTGCAGCTCTTCAGCAATTTGCTTGGTTGTAATGGAGCCAAATAATCGGCCGCCCTCACCAGCTTTAGCCGTTAATTCAACCGTGATTTTGTCCAATTGTTCTTTTAATTTTTTCGCTTCTGCAAGCTCTTCTGCAGCTGCTTTATCCTGCTTTTTCTTTTGCGCATCTAATGAGCTGATATTAGCATTATTTGCTTCTACAGCCAGGCCCTGCTTAAGTAAGAAGTTCTGGGCATAGCCGTCAGCCACATTTTTAATTTCGCCTTTTTTTCCTTTTCCTTTAACATCTTTTAGAAAAATAACCTTCATTCCTTTTTCACTCCTTCAAGATATTCGTCAATGGCGAGCCTTAATTTCTTTTCCGTTTCATCAACGGAGAGTCCGGTCAGCTGAGTGGCGGCATTTGTTAAATGACCGCCTCCTTTTAAGCCCTCCATAATCACTTGGACATTGATATTTCCTAATGACCTGGCGCTGATTCCAATGACTCCTTCACTTCTCCGGGAAATAACAAACGAAGCAAGGACACCCTCCATTGTTAACAATGTATCTGCAGCCTGTGCGATAATGACTTGATCATTAATTTCCTGTTCATTCCCTTTGGCTATGGCAATGCCATCGCGATAAAAGGAAACAGACTCAATGAGCTTGGACCTTTTTATATATGTATCCACATCTTCCTTTAAAAGCTTCTGGACGAGGACTGTATCGGCACCATGAGCCCTTAAATACGAAGCGGCGTCAAATGTCCTTGAGCCAGTTCGTAAAGTAAAGCTTTTTGTATCGACAATAATCCCTGCTAACAGGGCTGTCGCTTCAATCATTTCAATTTTGCTTCGTTTCGGCTGATACTCAAGAAACTCAGTTACCAGCTCCGAGGTAGAAGAAGCGTACGGCTCCATATAAACAAGCAATGGGTTAGAAATAAATTCCTCACCGCGGCGATGATGGTCAATAACCACAACATTATCGAGCTTATTTAGCAGCCGCTCTTCCATCACGAGTGAAGGCTTATGCGTATCCACAATCACCAGGAGCGTCTTATCAGTCGAAATTTCCAACGCTTCTTCTGGACCGATAAAGCGGGAGAATAAATGTTCCTGCTGGCGGATTTCCTCCATCAGCCGTTTAATTCCGTTATCTAACTCCTGCGCATTTAAGACAATATAAGCTTCCTTTTGATTCATTTGCGCTACTTTATAAACCCCGATACCTGCCCCAATCGAGTCCATATCGGGATTTTTATGGCCCATGACAATCACTTTATCGCTCGCTGTTATTAGGTCCTTCAGAGCATGGGAAATCACCCGCGCCCGTACTCTTGTCCGCTTTTCAATTGGATTCGTTTTGCCGCCAAAGAATTTCACCTTGCCGTTTGGCAATTTAATCGCAACCTGGTCGCCTCCCCTGCCCAGGGCTAAGTCCAGACTGGATTGTGCCAAAACTCCTAATTCCGGCAGGGAGGAAACACCCGTGCCAACGCCGATACTCAAGGTAAAAGAAACATTTTGCTTTGACGTCATTGCTCTAATTTCATCCAAAATGGTAAATTTCCCTTTTTCAAGCATTTGCAGGATTCCCTCGTTAAACACAGCGATAAAGCGCTCAGAGGAAACACGCTTCAGAAATATTCCGTTATCGTTTGCCCACTTATTCAAAAGCGATGTCACCAAATTGTTGACGCTGCCGCGCATTTGGTCATCCATGCCTTGTGTCAAATCATCGTAATTATCCAAAAAGATAATCGCGATAACGGTCCGATCATTATGATACATTTTCTCCATTTCTTTTTGTTCTGTTACATCAAAAAAGTATAACAGCCGCTCATCCCGCTTATGGATCACACGGAATTTTCGCTCATGGAGAGTAATGATTTCCGTTTCAACTTCCTGTTTAATTAACGGAATCAGTGTTTCTGCCACATCATAAAGGGAGCGGCCGACAAGAGTGTCTTCGTCAAAACAGGAGGTAAGAAATGGATTGGACCATTCAATATAATACTCATCATTGATGAGCATAATCCCGATTGGCATCTCCATCAATGCTTCTTCGCCGACTTTTTTAACCCGGTAAGAAAGAGTCGCAATATACTCCTCCATTTCTTTTCTTTGCCGAGAGTCAACTCCAAACATATAGTAGACAGGAATCACCATTAAAATTAGGCCGGCCAGACTTAATATCCAATTATATAAAGATAAGACAATGAGCAGTACCACTGTAACGCCGATTAACCCGTAAAAAGGGTAACGAATCGACCGCTTTTCTAAAAATGCAGGCAAAGTTTTCAGCTCCTTGTCGAAAGTCCTACTCTTTTTTAACAAAGTTTTTTCTAAAATCAAAACCTAAATCCGTAATCCCCAATATCAATATTATATAATGAAAAATTGGAATCATGAAAGCAAGAATTACTCCAAGGACACGAAGTCCCTTGGCAATTGACTTTTGATGAAAAAGAAAAAATAAAAGGGAGAGCCCTTGTAAAAATATAAACATTTCCAATATATATACAGCATTCATGACTACGGTATATAAATAAGTACCTTCATGAGGGTTAAGCAAAAGCTTCGCCCCCATGGCAATTAAATAGTACCATAAAAGGCTTTTTGGCAGGGAAAGATTTCGGATATGCCCCCAAGGCTGTACACTTATGTCAAATCTTTTTGCAATAGGAAAATTGACCAATTGGGTAAGAAAGACAAAAAAGATTGAGAAGATAATTAAAAATCCCGGCGCCAATATTTCGAGCATCTTGATCATATAATCATTCTGCTCTTTTAATTTTTTTATTTGATCTTCCTGCCCCATGGATTGAAGCATATCTGAAGATTCCTTTAAAGATTGCTTCAACATCAAAGTCATTTCATGAATCATATCCATTTTAAAAAAGGCGGCACTTATGGCATAAAAGATAACTAAGCCCGCCATAAAAATCAGGGAACCTGCCACTAATATGGCTGACCGGCTTTTATTTTTTTGCAGCATATAACCAATGACAATGCCTGTTGAACCAAAAAGAAGCATCTGCCCCAGCCCAACAAGGGAACCGGCAATATAAGAAATAAACATAGCTGCTAAAAAGAAAGCAGAAATATTTTTTATGCTGTTTTTTGACGAGAACATAATAAATGGCAGCGGCAAAACAAATATCAGAAATAAGCTAGCAATTGGTATGTAAATGGTCATTAACATTAAAACAGTAAAGACAGCTAAGAGAATAGCTCCTTCTGTTAGTTTACGTACATTTTTCACTACTTCACCCCTATTTTCCTGGAAGCCTGTCTCTTTATTTTAGCTAGTTGCGGGTACCGATTCAACTTATAACAATGTAAAAAAAGGCAGCAGGAGCGAACCCCTTACTGCCTTTATCTTCTTTATTATTCGCCTGCAACGAATGGTAGTAATGCCATTTGACGTGCACGTTTGATGGCAACTGTTAGTTTACGTTGATATTTAGCGCTAGTGCCAGTTACACGACGTGGTAAAATTTTGCCGCGCTCAGAGATGAATTTTTTCAGTAAATCAACATCTTTATAATCAATGCGAGTGATGCCATTTGCTGTGAAATAACATACTTTACGGCGTTTTGCGCGTCCGCCTTTACGTCCTCCTGCCATGGGTAGAGTCCCCTCCTTTATCCTGTTTTTGTATATTCACGTTCGAGAAAGTTTTGCTTAGAATGGAAGATCATCATCGGAAATATCAATTTGGCCATTCCCGGCAAATGGATCTTCATCCATTCTGGTAAAGCCTTTGTTTTGGTTTTGATTCTGGTTGGGACGTTGATTCTGATTGCCGCCGCCATATGGATTACCCTGCGGTTCCCTTGGTGGTGCACCGTAGAAATCGTCGCTTCTTCCACCGCCGCCAGATGAGCCTTTAGGTTCGAGAAATTGAACACTTTCTGCCAATACCTCTGTCACATAAACACGCTTACCATCTTGTCCTTCATAGTTGCGCGTTTGAATCCGGCCATCAACACCTGCCAAACTGCCCTTTTTCAAGAAATTGGCTACATTTTCAGCTGGTTTACGCCAAACAACACAATTGATAAAGTCTGTTTCACGTTCACCCTGCTGATTTGTAAAATTACGGTTTACGGCTAACGTAAAAGTTGCCACCGCAACTCCGCTTGGTGTATAACGCAATTCAGGGTCTTTTGTTAAACGGCCGACAAGCACGACACGATTCATCATCAGAATCAATTCCTTTTCTTTTTGGCAAATTGTTCCACATGAAACAATAATCACCAGAATGTATATATCAGTCTTATTCTGCTTCTTTAATTACGATATGACGAATAATATCTTCGCTGATCTTAGCTAGACGAGAGAATTCTTCTACTGCTGCAGCCGCAGATGTCGTTTTAACGATTTGGTAGTATCCGTCGCGGAAATCATTGATTTCGTAAGCAAGACGGCGTTTACCCCAATCCTTAGATTCAGCAGCTTCCGCACCATTTTCAAGAAGAATGTTGTTAAAACGCTCAACAAGAGCCTTCTTAGCTTCGTCTTCAATATTTGGGCGGATGATGTACATGATTTCGTACTTTTTCATCACTTTCACCTCCTTTTGGTCTACACGGCCCGTATGGGCAAGGAGCAATTATTCATTACTCACAATTTAAAAGTATAGCACAGGCACTTTACAAAAGCAATACTCAAGCGGTAACGTCTGTGTTGAAGACATTTATAAAAAAAGAGACCGGTTTTAATACCAGTCTCCATCCTATTACACATTAAAGCGGAAATGAATGACATCTCCATCTTTTACTTCATACTCTTTTCCTTCTAACCGGACTTTTCCAGCTTCCTTTGCAGCATTATGGCTGCCGGCAGTGAGCAAATCATCATATGATACCGTTTCTGCACGAATAAAGCCGCGTTCAAAATCCGAGTGAATGATTCCTGCGCATTGCGGAGCTTTCATTCCTTTTTTGAATGTCCATGCCCTTACCTCTTGAACTCCTGCTGTAAAGTAGGTTGCTAAACCAAGCAGGCTGTATGCGGCGCGAATTAATTGATCAAGGCCGGACTCCTGAATCCCCAGCTCTTCAAGAAACATTTGCTTTTCTTCACCTTCAAGCTCGGCAATCTCCTCTTCAATTTTGGCGCAAATAACAATTACTTCAGCGTTTTCCGCTGCCGCGTACTCACGAACCTTTTGCACATATTCATTTCCCGATGGGTCTGCCACATCTTCTTCACTGACATTTGCTACGTATAATACCGGCTTTGTTGTCAACAAATGGAAGTTTTTAGCTACCTTCATTTGTTCATCTGTAAATTCAACCGACCGTGCCGGTTTCTCAGCTTCAAGCGCATCTTTTATTTTAGAAAGGACCTCAAATTCTGCCATCGCATCCTTATCTTTTTGCTTTGCCATTTTTTCCACGCGGCTGATACGCTTTTCCACTGATTCCATATCAGCAAGAATTAATTCCAAATTAATCGTCTCAATATCAGAAATCGGATCGACCTTGCCGGATACATGGGTAATGTTCTCATCTGAAAAACAGCGGACTACCTGACAAATTGCGTCCACTTCACGAATATGAGAAAGAAATTTATTCCCTAAGCCTTCACCCTTGCTTGCACCCTTTACAATGCCTGCGATATCAGTAAATTCAAATGCAGTCGGCACTGTCTTTTTCGGCAGCACCAATTCGGTTAATTTGGTTAAACGGTGGTCGGGAACTTCAACAATTCCGACATTGGGGTCAATCGTACAGAAGGGATAGTTTGCAGATTCCGCTCCTGCCTGGGTTATTGCATTGAATAGTGTAGACTTACCTACGTTCGGCAAACCTACAATACCTGCTGTTAATGCCATTCACGTTCACTCCTCGAAAAAAATATCTATTTAAAAACATTCGTTCTCAAAATAATGACAAGCACTTCACAATTATAGGCAACAATGGGCAAAAAAACAACTACCGCCCATTGCGGCAGTTTCTTTATATTTTTTCAAGGTTGACGAGACAATCATACAGCGTGCTCCCTAGTCCATTACTGACATAATCGCGTTTGTAAGGCCCATCTGTTCGGCAATGTTTTCAGCAACTTACTCTTCCTGATGCTGCACCAATATTTTCTTCATTTTCCGGGAAAACTCTCTCCTAGGTATCAGGACGCTATGTCCGCAGCCCTCACATTTGATACGGATGTCCATTCCCATGCGTATGATTTTCCAGCGATTTGTCCCACAAGGATGCTGTTTTTTCATTTCCACAACATCATTTAGGGCATATTCCTTCTCTTCCATAACCTTCACCCACCAGTTTTATTTGGATTGCTCTGTGCCATTTTTGTACATAAAGAGGCTTGGATTGGGAGCCTTAATACCATTCTCATCCAATATTAGCTTTATATCCTTCCGAATCGCACGCGTTACTCCTGCTTGTTTCATTGGTAAGGTTTCAGCCACAACCCGCAGGACAATATCGGTTGGCCCCATTGTTTGTATTCCTAGAAGTTCAGGGGCTTTCGTTAATTCTTCATATTGGCTTGGCATCGCTTCAAGAGCTTCTGCAATCACCGTTTCAGCTTTTTCGATGTCTTCACCATAAGAAATTGCAATATCAATAATCGCGAGACTATTATTTAGCGAAAAATTCGTTACCTGAGTGATGCTGCCATTCGGTAAAATATGAACTTCTCCTGTCCAGCTTTTGATTTTCGTTGTTCTTAAACCTATTGTTTCGACATTACCCTCAAATTGTCCTATACGAATATGGTCTCCGACTGAAAATTGGTCTTCAAAAATGATAAAGAAACCTGAAATGATATCTTTTACAAGACTTTGTGCGCCAAATCCTACTGCTAACCCGACAATTCCGGCTCCAGCAAGCAAGGCCTTTACATCAATCCCTAATACCGAAAGAACCATCATAAAGGCAATAAAATAAACCACATAGGTCAAAACACTATCCAACAGCTTTGAAAGTGTATCTTCCCGTCGTTCTGTTGTATTGAGTGGCGACAAATTTCTAATTTTGAAAATGTTATGGATCGCTACTTTACCGATCCGGATAATAATATTCGCCACTACCATAATGGCAACAATTTTTAGAAGACCTTCGCCAAGGTTCAGCCATGTATCTTCACTTTGAAATTTATTTATATCATCCTGAATTGCCTTTGTTGTAAGGTTCATTTTTGCACCTTCCCCTAACTCAATTTTTCAAATCTATTTTAGCAATTTTTCTAAACAGATAGTAGCATTATGATTTTTTGTTTTTTATCTTCTTTATGTATAGATTGCCTGAATTTTCCGTATAATGTTAAGGTTATTAGAAAAGTGCAAGGCGCCTGCATATCGGCGTATGGACTGGAGCGCTTCGACTGAGATAAAGGAAACAAAATGATGCTCCTGCGCCAAAGTTTATTCGAGGAAGCATCTGTTCAGCTCGTCGCAAAGCCGCATGATGCTTTTACGCAGAAGTAATTCACGATGTAATTCAGGAAGTTGCTTTGTTGACTTATCGTAGGGAGAAGAGCGAAGTACACTAGCCGATGGCGCCTGGAGCTGGACAATTTTCGAAGTCTAATTTTATACCTTCTTATTCTAAATAAGTTGAATTTTTGGAGAGTGGACTTAATGAATTTGCGTACGGGTCTTTTTCACAATAGGGGCAAGGCCAATATCTATTATAGTGACATTCAGGCTTCAGAAAATCTGGCAGCAGAACTAATCACAAATCTTCCAGCCATGTCAAGCCAGCCTATAATTTTTGTTTGTATCGGCACCGACCGCTCCACTGGGGATTCATTAGGGCCGCTTGTCGGTACATTGCTCGAGGAACAGAATCTTTCACCCTTTTACGTATATGGAACATTAGATGATCCGATACACGCAGTTAATCTAACGGAAAAATTAAGAGAAATCAATACCAAGCACTTTAATCCCTTTTTGGTTGGCATTGACGCTTGTCTAGGGAGAATTAAAAATGTAGGGGTTATTCAATTAGGAAATGGTCCTGTCAAGCCAGGTGCCGGCGTAAACAAGGAGCTTCCCGCGGTTGGTGACATACACATCACGGGAATTGTAAATGTAAGCGGCTTTATGGAATTTTTCGTCCTGCAAAACACCCGCTTAAATCTGGTGATGAAAATGGCAAAAACAATTGCAGGCGGTATATACAAAGCGAACCATCACTATTCAAAGCAAAGCTGGAATGAGTTAACATGGAGAGAAGAGGGGAATACCCATTAAAAAAAGAGCACCCGGCAAAAATGCGGATGCTCTATGTCAATTATTGTAAAATATGATGATAGTTGTAGAGAATTGTCACTACGATTCCCGTTACCACAATTCCCGGAAGAAGGTTGGCCGCTTTAATTTTTGTTATTCCCGTTAAATTTAGGCCAATCGCAAAAATCATGATCCCACCCGTTGCCGTCATTTCCACAATGAACTGATCCATCAAGGCTTTCGGAACAAATTGGTCAATTTGAGTTGCAAATAAGGCAATTAAGCCTTCATACAATACAACAGGAATGGCTGAAAAAATCACTCCGATTCCTAGTGTAGTGGTTAGGATTAAGGCAGTAAATCCGTCTATCAATGCTTTTGTGAATAAAATATCATGATCCCCTCGGATGCCGCTGTCAAGGGCTCCAATAATGGCCATCGCACCAATGACAAAGATTAAGGTCGCAGTCACAAATCCCTCGGCAATACTTCCTTTGCCGCTCGAACCGACTTTGCTTTCCAGCCAAAGCCCCAAATCATTTAATCTTTCTTCAAGCTTCAACAATTCCCCCATCACAGCCCCAACGACAAGACTGATAATCACGATTAAAAAATTTTCACTTTTCAAGCCCATCTGCAGTCCCAAAACCATGACAGACAGGCCGATAGCGGATAGGACTGTCACTTTCATACCTTCTGGGATCCGGTTTAGCAGCTTGCCAAGCAATGTTCCGATAACGATGAATAGCCCATTTACAAGTGTTCCAAGTAAAAACATCGTGAATTCTCCTTTTAAAGAAAAGATACTCTAAAATTCAACTTTAAGAATTGTCTAGATCCAGTTCCAGCGACTAGTGTACGTCACTGAACGCGAGCTTCCGCCTTTCTTTTCGGCTCTCGAAGTGTAATAGTGTAAACCTATCATGATTCCTGTCCAATGAAATGGATATTTTGAAAAAAATAAACCATCATGACGATGGTTTAGAAAGAATTTTCTTCATCCAGTAAGTCCAGAATCCGTTCCAGATCGTCCTGGGAGAAAAATTCAATTTCAATTTTCCCTTTATTTTTGTTTTGTTTGATATTAACCTTTGTTCCAAAGCGCTCGCGTAGAAAATGCTCCCGCTCCTGAATAAAAATATCTTTTTTCTTTTCCGTCTTTTTTGTTTCACGTGAAACATTTTCATTTAATTGTTGAATCAGTTTCTCAAGCTGACGGACATTAAGTCCTTCGCTGATCACCTTTTCAACCAATACTGGCAGCTTCGCCTTTTGACGCAGTCCTAATAAGGCACGCCCATGACCCATCGTAATTTTTTCTGATGAAATCAGTTCTTGAATTTTAGGCGGCAGAGATAGAAGACGGATATGATTCGCAACATGTGGGCGGCTTTTGCCAAGACGCTTGGCTACCTCTTCCTGTGTCAACTTAAGTTTTTCCATCAGCGTCTGATAGGCTTGTCCCTCTTCAATGGGATTTAAGTCTTCACGCTGCAAATTTTCAAGTACAGCAAGCTCCATCATCTGCTGCTCCGAAAACTCCCGAACCACTGCAGGAACCGTTTCTAGGTTCGCTTCTTTGGCTGCACGGAAACGGCGTTCCCCGACAACAATTTCATAGCCTTTAATACTCTTTCTCACGACAAGAGGCTGAAGAATTCCATGTTCTAAAATAGAAGCTTTTAATTCATCAATGGCTTCTTGTTCGAAGTTTTTCCGTGGCTGGTAGGGGTTTGGACGCAGTTCTTTAAGTTTGATTTCTTGGACCGTTTCTTCCTTACTGGCATCAGAAAAAAATGCATTCAGACCTTTTCCTAAACCCTTAGCCATTCGCGACCACTTCCTTTGCTAAATCTAAATATACCTCGGCACCTCGGGATTTGGAATCATAGGTAATGATTGGTTCACCATGGCTTGGTGCTTCACTTAGACGCACATTTCTAGGAATAATGGTTTTATAGACTTTATCTTGAAAGTACTTTTTCACTTCTTCAATGACCTGGATGCCGAGATTCGTTCTTGCATCAAGCATCGTTAATAAAACGCCCTCAATTTTTAACTCTTGATTTAAGTGTTTTTGCACCAGCCTGACAGTGTTTAATAATTGGCTCAACCCCTCAAGTGCGTAATATTCACACTGAACAGGGATTAACACCGCATCAGATGCAGTCAAGGCATTTAAAGTTAGCAGTCCCAACGATGGCGGACAATCAATGATGATATAATCAAACTGATCTTTAACCTCTTCAAGAGCACGTTTTAGACGGACTTCCCTTGAAATGGTAGGAACCAGTTCAATTTCTGCACCAGCCAGCTGTATCGTTGCCGGGATCGCATACAAATTTTCAATTGCAGTTGGCTTAATAACATCCTTTGCTTCCACATCATCTACTAAAACGTCATATATACACTGATCTACTTCTGCCTTCTCAATTCCAACCCCGCTTGTTGCATTTCCCTGCGGGTCGATATCTACTAATAGGACACGTTTTCCTATGTAAGCTAAGCAGGCTCCGAGGTTGACAGAGGTTGTCGTTTTACCGACTCCGCCTTTTTGGTTTGCGATTGAAAGGATTTTGCCCACATTGTCACCTACCCTTTTATTCTTTAAAAATAGAATTCTTAATGTCTATTAAAATCTGACCCTCTATTTGGCAATTATCCACCATAAAGGGAGGAAAGTAAATTTTCATTCCTCTATTTTATCATGAAATTGATAGGTTTTTGTTTTTTTTCGAAAAATATTCAAATGCAGCGTCATGTCTTTTTTAGCATAGAAGTGAGCGGATGAGAGTTATAGACAAAAATCACTATAATCTGTTCAAAAAAATAACCAAACATTATAAATGTTTGGTCAGGCTGTCGAAAAACCTTCGGCAGCCTTTTATTTTATTCACTTACTTTAACAAT
>CAYNUT010000095.1:0-13878 GCA_964400595.1 uncultured Neobacillus sp.
CTTCCTTTTCCTGGACCTCCATATTGATATCTTTTAAAACCTCTAAATGACCGAAAGATTTTTTTAGATTTTTGACTGTAATTATGCTCATCGAAGCTGTACCCTCCTCTCGATAAAGCCAGCAAGCATCGAGATTAAATAAATGACAATAAAGTAAATCACACCGACAATCAGCCAGATCTTGAATGCTTCAAACGTGGCCGCAGTTTGAATTTGTCCTTGCTGGGTTAAATCGGCGATACCGATGATTGATAAAAGTGAAGTATCTTTTAAACTAATAATCGATTGATTGGTAATCGTCGGAAGCATTCTCCTAAATGCCTGAGGCAGGATAATATAACGCAGCGTTTGCCAGGCGGTAAAGCCAAGCGATCTCGATGCCTCTGTCTGCCCTTTATCAATCGATTGGATCCCCGCCCTGATAATCTCTGCAAAATAGGCACCCGCGTTGATGGCCACCGTAATAATCCCGGCCGTTGTATTATCAAGTGAAATCACATTTAAAGAATTTATCCCGAAATAGATAAAAAATAATTGCACAATGAAAGGCGTGCCGCGAATGGCATCAACATATACCTTTGCCGCCCAGTTTAAAATCCTGCTTGGTGACAGGCGAAGCAGAGCCATGACCAATCCGATGAAAAAACCGAGGATAATCGCCATCACAAATATATATGCCGTTACTTGCAGCCCTTTTAGCAGGATCGGCAAGGATGATAAAATAATATCCACTACATTCACTCCTTAAAAAAGAAAGCGCACATAACGTACGCATTATTTACCAAGATAGTTTTCTATGATTTTGTCATATTCTCCATTTTTCTTTAATGCAGCGAGACCCTTGTCAATCTTTTTTAACAGCTCCTGATTTTTACCCTTTATTACAGCAATTCCGTACTGGTCGCCATTTAAGCGGCCGCCGACGATTTTTAAACCAAGATCCTTTTTCGCAATCGCATAGGAGATAACTGGGTAATCTTCAATCAGTGCATCAGCATTGCCATTTGAAACTTCCTGGAACATTGCTGGGCTGTCGTTGAATTGAACAACTTTAATGTTTAATTTAGAGGCATTGTCTACTGCGTATTTCGCACCTGTTGTACCTTTTTTAACAGCTACCGTTTTTCCTTTTAGGTCATCGGCTGATTTAATCGCATTGTTATCCTCTTTTACAACCACCGTCAAACCTGCATCAAAATAAGGCTTTGAAAAATCAACGATTTTTTTGCGTTCATCTGTAATGCTCATACCAGCAATCGCAACGTCTAACTGGTTAGCCTGCATTGCGGGGATAATTCCGCCAAAATCCATAGGTGAGAGTTTAATTTTTATACCTTGATTCTTGGCAATGGCATTGATCAAATCGATATCGATGCCTTTATAGGTGTTCCCTTCTTTAAATTCAAAAGGAGGATAGGTTGTATCAACGCCGACTCTGTAGACTTTTTTGCTTCCCGCGTCCTCACTTTTCCCGCAGGCAGCCAGCAAAATGGCTAGAACCATGGTTAAACTAAATAACATTATTTTTTTCATATAAACCCTTCCTTTATGTTGTTTTATTTTTCTGATATATTAAAAATTACTCAAAAAAGATAATATAGTAAATATTCCTTTTAATATTTACTATATTAATAATTTTGTTTTATATTAACAATATATCTTTGATATAGAATTAATCTCATATTGATATAGAAAGTGAGAATTGGTATGGAACTAAGACAATTATTATATTTTATCGAGGTAGCAAAACAAGAGCATGTCTCAAGCGCTGCAGAGACACTGCACATTGCTCAGTCTGCCGTCAGCAGACAAATTGGCAATTTAGAAGCAGAATTAGGGGTGCAATTATTAGAAAAAGATGGGCGGAATATTAAACTCACCTATATTGGCAAATTATTTGCCGAGCAGGCAGCCATTGCCATTAAAGCAATCGACAACGCGAAACAATTGATTGATGAATATTTAGATCCAGACCGGGGGATCATTCGGATTGGATTTCCAACAAGCTTTGCCAGCAATATCCTGCCGAGTATCATTTTAGCCTTTAAAAAAGAGCATCCTGACATTCGTTTTCATCTACGGCAAGGGTCATACAATTTTCTGATTGAGGGTGTGAAAAATCGGGAAATTGATTTAGCTTTCATTGGACCTGTTCCATCAAGGGACCCTGACATTCAGGCAGATATCCTTTTCACAGAGCCCTTTTCCGCTCTGCTGCCAGCGACACATCTGCTTGCAAAAGAAAAAAGCCTTTCACTATTGCAATTAATGAAAGACTCCTTTGTCCTATTTCCGGATGGCTATATTCTACGGAAGATTGTAGAAGATGCTTGTCTGCAGGCAGGTTTTCGCCCCGCTATTCTTTTTGAAGGAGAAGACCTTGATGCGATTAAAGGCTTGGTCGCAGCAGGAATTGGGGTTACCCTGCTGCCCGAAGTAACTCTTCAGGGAAATATTCCAAATGATACCGTTAAAGTGGCGGTCACCCAGCCGGAGGTGAGAAGAAGTGTTGGTCTAATTACACCTAAACACCGGAAACTCTCACCATCTGAAACACTATTCTACCATTTCGCTAAAAACTATTTTTCTTATTATGAGTAAATACATCAATAAGGGTGTCCCATAAAGGTGAACTGCCCCCTGTCAAGTAGACATCGGTGCATTCAGTGCTATTTGGGTTCACCCTGGAACTGGCCTTTGTGACAGAACTCGCAGTAAACATCGGAGGGTGCGTTTGTCTTCCCGTCAGGTTTTTCATTATCGTGACAGACAAAGCACGTTCTTCTTTCCTCTGGTGAACCGGAATTAATCCTGTGGGTATCGGTTAACCATGTATAGCGGTCCTTGTGGTTATCTGGCTTATTGGCATGGCATGTATAACAGAATAAATTTCTGCTGGATTCTCTTGCAGCGGTAATTAGGTCTTGTTTATAAGTCGTTTCTTTTGGTGTTTCTGTTAATAGTGTTTTTATATCTTGTTTTTCGAGCTCTTTGATCCATAATGAATCTTTATGGCAGTTGAGGCATTTAGCCAAATCTTTAACGGCAAATTCACCATGACGTTGTGACCAGTTTGTCAAATTATGATTTTTAGGTACTTTTATCTTTTGATGGCATGTGAAGCATTCCATGGAGAGTTTTACATCGGTTTGCTGCTGGCCGATTGCTTCGAGAATCGTCTTTTGTTTGTTGGCGGGCAATTCTCTTGCATTTATGGCTGCCTTGGATTCAGGGGTTTCTTGGTAGGTCTGTATATCTACATATACTTCTGGTTTCTTTTGATGATTATTTTTTGGCAGGCTATAGGCAGCATCTTTCCAAGGCTTTTTGCTTTGGTTAACTTTTTCGTGACAATCAATACACGTTCCCATGTTCGGTCTTTCATATTTTTCACCCATCAGCATTTTCGCGTTTTCCTTGGTCCAGGCATTATAGGTAGATGAATCGTTAATCCCTCGTTCAACGACCTTCGCATGGGCCACACCGCTGTGGCAGGTAATACAAGGTATTCCTTCTTTAATATGGCCTTTATGATTCACGATTAAATCCCCTGTTGCCGTGACCAGGCGATTTCGCGAATGGCACTGCTCGCAGTTTTCATTTGTTACGGAAACCGTCTGGACAATCGGGTCCGGCGGCCCGACAATATGATAATAAACTTCTTTGAGTGATTCCACTTTATGTATGACTAAGTTTGTTGCACCAGGTTCAATATGACATTGTGTACATTTAATTTGATTATGAGCTCCTGCCTGAAAGGTTACATGTTCCGGTGCCATTTCATGACATTTAGAGCAGAAAGATGGTGTTGAGGTATAACTAATTGCACCATATAGAATTGCTAGAAGCGCAATAATTGTAGTTAAAGCGGCAACAAGCCGCCTCCAGCGTTTGAGTGGATTTTTAGCTTTCCTTTCTTCTCTACGGGTCGACTCCGGATTTTCCCTATCAGGTTCATGTTCTAGCTCGGCATCTTGTTTCTTTTTCCAAAAAGCCATAACAATCCCCCATTTCCAGTTAGTATGTTACCAGATTACACCATATATATCTAGGATAAAAGTCGCAGCAAATACTTTTTATACTGCTTCGCTGATATGTTCGGGTTTATCTATTAGGAAGGTGGGGCACAAACTAAAATAGAAATTTTATGATCTGCTGTTTGTGATGGGTATCATGTTCGATAAATTCCTTGATTAGGTAATTAAGTGAATACGGTTCGCCAGTGTGCGGGCAATGTGAAAGTCCATTGCAGGGCAGAGGCTTGTTTATTTTCTCATTGGACATTTTAAGAATTTCACTGACAAGAGATTCCCGCATATTAATAGCTTCTTCAATTAAGTTTATTTGAGATACACTGGACCTGGCATATTCAGAAGCCGTTTTATTAAAAGAATCAAATTCAGGAAAATTCATCCCTTCCCCCTTTTTCACCGCTGGAAGGATCTCTGTTAAAAGATAATGATCCCAGTTCATTATGTGGGCAATGATTTCGCTAATAGACCATTTACCTTCAGAAATCGGCGCTGTCCATACCTTCTCTTCTATATCCTTTAATGTTTTTAACCAGGATGTATACCCGCGGAAATCGCTAATAAACATCTTTTATTCTCCCCTTTGCTATTTTCATTTTTTTACCATGATTATATTGAAACCTTATTTGGGCTCATTCGTATATATGTAAAAATAATAATAAATAGGTGATTTAATTTGGATTCTACTATTTTACATTTTGGACAGTATATTTTTGAGGCATATTATTGGCTGATTATTATATCCATTTGGGGTTCCTGGTTTCCAAAATTCCAGTCCTCAAAAGTTGGAGAATGGATCTACAAGCTGGTTGAACCTTATCTAGGCTTTTTTAGAAGGTTTATTCCCCCGCTTGGACCAATAGATTTTTCACCGATTATCGCATTATTTGCTTTTCGATATTTAAGTATGTTTGCTTTAGAAGGTCTCCGCCAATCATTGAATACGATAGGAGTTTAGACGTTTTTGTTAATCAGATAATTAATTATGGAATGGTTACCACTTTCAAAGTGAATAAAGCTGCATTAATCCGCCTATTTGCGATTAATGCAGCTTTTTATTTAGCTTTATCGCAAACAGTGTCAGCCACCAGCATTTCGATATTGTTCAATCACCTTCCTTGTTAAAGGACTTGTCTGGTCCGGTAATTTATCAATATTAAAAAATCCCGCATCAATGGTCTCCTTTCCATCAATTTTAATGGTGCTGCTTTTTATATCTTTTGAAATATAAACAATTGTGACAGGATAAAATTCATCCCCATTCGGCAGCTTTCTGAAATACTGCTTGCCCGAAAGAACATTGACTAACTGAAGATGTCCAATTTCAATTCCTGTTTCTTCGAGTACTTCCCTTCTTCCTGCCTCTTCAGCAGATTCGCCTAATTCTAAAAGCCCTCCAGGAAGCCCCCAGACCCCCTCAGGTCTTTTTTGTAAAAGAATTTTATTATGTTCGTTCAACACAGCCACCGCAGACCCCACTAATATAATCGGACGTGTTCCAATTATTTTTCGCAGCTCTTCAATATATCCCATTGTTAATCCTCCAATATTTAAACATTCCTCTATTTATTTTATTCGGGACACTGCCGCATTTTCCCTTCATAGTCCAGATGTCAGGCACCACAAGTACGATTGAAATGCTTGGATTCCAAACAATTTTTCAATTAGATAGGGATTGTTAGATTTTAATTGAATATTATCTAAAGGGACCGGAAATCTCGAATAATATTGAGGTGAAAATTATGAAAAAGAATGCTATCCGTACCAGTACAGTATTGTTAGTCATCGGCGGGCTTTTTTGGATTGTGTTTGGTGCTCGTCTGTCTCTCCGTCCGCCTGGGATTCCTTCTAAAGAAATATATCGTGATTCGGTTGGCTCTATGCCCCTTCTAAGTATTGGAATGCTGTCTATTACAATCGGAATGGTCTTTTGCAACCGTGTTTACCCCTCGGGTAAAGTTTTAGCGAAATATGCATTTATTTTTTTTCAAGCGGGTAGTGTCTTGTATTTTTTAGGACATACATTCAGGCAATTTTTACATGGGAAGTGGGAACCCTCAGCACCTATTGGATTTATCCTAATCATCATCGGAATGTTCCTTTATGGTCTAAGAAGTATTCAGTTAAAGTTTTTACCTAATCCAATCGGATATTTCATATTATTAAGTTCCTTATGTTTGCTCTTTTTTAATGACCAATTCATCACGGCTTGGATGTCAGTCCCATTTGGCTTGATTTGGATTGCCATCGGGGGATTGCTCTGGAGGACGCGATGAAAGGCGATACGAAGATATATCTGCTTTTTTAGACCTTCTAATTGAATTAAGGAGAATGAAATATGGATCGAAACAAATTTTCAGCAATTGCCCACCGCAATCATGCATTTAGTAATCCCATCAGCGAGGAAAAGCTTATGAAAATAATTGGCATCGTGTCGCCAAAGCCTGCAGATAAGGTAATTGATATAGGCGCTGGAAAATGTGAGCTTTTGATACGCTTAGTAGAAAAGTACCAAGTCACTGCAACCGCAATAGAATTATACGGCGGTGCCATCGAAGAAGCAAAGCTGCGTTCGAGCAGCAGAATTCCCGAGGATAGCATCGAGTTTATCGTGGATGATGCTGCCGTGGCAGTCGAAAGATGTGAACAGGGCGGCTATGATTTGGGAATCTGCGTTGGGGCAACCCATGCATTGGGCGGTCTAGAATCAACACTTCAAACGCTTAAAAACCTTGTTAAGAAAAATGGGTATATTTTAATTGGTGAAGGCTATTGGAAGCAGGCTCCAACTTCTGAATATTTAGAGGCTCTTGGCGGGGCAGATGAGTCGGAATGCAAAAGCCACGCCGATACAGTAAGGGCTGGAGAAGATTTAGGCCTGATTCCTCTTTGGTCCTATACAGCTAATGAAGATGACTGGGATGATTACGAGTGGCTCTACTCCTCATCTGTCGAAAATTACTGTCATGAAAATCCAGATGATCCGGACTGTGATGCCATGCTGCAGCGTATCCGTACCTGGAGACGAACCTATCTAAAATGGGGCAGGGATACCTTGGGATTTGGACTGTATTTGTACCGAAACTAAATTTTGCTCTTTTTAATTAAGCTGAGGGGAATCATTCGCGGGACTTTGATTCCCCTCAACTGCAAAAAATAGGGCTTTTCCAGTTACCCGCGGCACTCTTTTTCCGCATGTTTATCTGTATTTCTCCATTATTGACTACTCTGAAACTAGTGCGATTCCTCTAATTTCACCAACTCGTTTGTGATTTGGCAGTGCTCTCGTGCCGCCGTTTCCGTTGAAATGATGTCTTCCTTCAGCAGGATATCGATGGCATCGTGCTGTGCATACAGGGAGTGTTTTTGCAGAATGGTTTGCTGTTTTTCTTTAAGACCGGGGTATTTTTTAAACAGAACCTCAATATCCTTCTTCAATTTGCTCAGTTCCTTTTCATTTTGACAGACGATTTCTTTTGCAGCCGCTTCCGTTATAAACAAGTTCTTTTTAACCTTATTTATTTCTGCAATGGCTGTCTCGAAACGATGGCCTCGGGCAATCAGCTCTTCATACTCCGTATACCCTTCATCTTTTTTATTCACCCTTAAAAAGGATAAAAGCGGCGAAATCGAGAGTCCCTGAACGACTAGTGAGAACAAAACTACACTAAATGCCAAAATCAAAATTTCCTCCCGCCCTGCAAAATCCCTCGGCAGACTGAGAACAAGGGCTATCGATAGCGACCCTTTCATGCCGCCCCAATTAATGATATGCTTCCACGAAACCGGGAAATTTTTTATAAAAAGCATGCTTACATACACTGCAAGACTTCTCGCAAGAAGAACAATCACGATGGCTAATACAATCATTCCCCATTTGTCGGTTAACTTAATTCTTGTGATTTCCAAGCCAACCATCAGGAATACAAGAGAGTTAGCCAGTAAGGCGGCAACATCCCAAAAGTTATTAATATTTAATTTGGTGGTCGGGCTCATGCCAATTTTTGCTCCATAATTCCCTAAAATAATTGCAGCCACCACGACAGCTATGACTCCTGAGGCATGGACACTTTCGGCGAGTAAAAAGGACCCATAAAATAGAATCATGCTGAAAATAATTTCTAAAGGATAATCATCAAAGTATTTAGTTAAATGCGAAAAACCGAAGCCAAGCGCCCCGCCAATAATCAAGCCAAGGGAAATCACCTTTATAAATTCCCATAAACCAAGACCTGCTCCTTGGATTCCAAGTTCCTTATAGGTGAGTAAATAAAAGGCGGAGATTTTAAAAAAGACAACGGCCAATCCATCATTAAATAGGCTTTCACCTTCTATTACAATGGACAGTCTTTTGTTAACTCCCACGTTTTTAAAAATCGATAAAACACTTACGGGGTCCGTTGCACTCATAAGAGCAGCAAAGACAAACGCTGCCGGGATGGAAAAATCCAGAAGCCAAATGGTTAGAAAACCGGTGATAACAAACGATAGCAGCGTGCCGCCAAATGCCAGAGCGAAAATGGGGCCTTTATTGTCTTTAAGGTGAGAGAATGGCAGCTTTAATGAGGCTTCCCCCAAAAGGGCAGGCAAAAATAAAGTGATAATGACAAAGTTAAAGACCTCACCCGTTGTTATAAATTGCTTTAATGGCTCCAGCACGGGAATATTGACAAGCCCGATAATGGTTCCTACAATGACGAGGACAATCGGATATGGCCGTTTCAGCTTTTTGGCAACAGCGGTAATCCCTGCGGCTATCATGACTAACATAAGACCGAGTTCAAATATATTATGTAGATCTAAATCATGCACAAGTTGAAGCCCCTTTTTTGTAGAATAGATTCCTTTGTCCTACTTTTCCCTGAAATCCGAATAATACAAGAAAAAAAGTGCCAGACATCATTTCATGATGTCTGACACCTTTTACCTGATATAACGCTGGATCGAAATTTGCTGGTCTCTGTGTTTTTCAAGCAGATGGTTAACCATTTCTTGCTGGAGGGCTTCTTCCAGGCTTTTTTTTCTTTTCGTGATGGTGATGGTTAGGAATAGTATGTTCAATGTCATTTACAATCGCCTCCCTATCACTTTACTTAAAACGACTAGTCGGTTTATTTTAATTATAATCGCGGCCCTCATGTCCCGTCAATTCATGAAGCAATATTTTTTTACATTTTATAGAAATGGGCATTCCCAACCTAAAAAGCAAGCCTCATTGGCCTGCCTTGTCTAGATTAAGACTTTATTCTTTCCATAAACATTTGCTTCATCTCGGTTAAAACCTTGTGGTACGGATAATCACTGTAAATGGTTTGCAGTGCCGCCCCATCAATGATCGACCAAAAAAGATCTGCCATTATTTCCGGCTGGAGATCAGCCTTGAACTCGCCTGACCTCTGGCCTTCTCTGATAATCCCTGCCAAAAGGCCGATGAAGTACTCATGTCGTCTTGCAGTTAATTTTTCCATTATTTCATGATGCCTTGCCGCATAGAGTTTAAATTCATCGTGAACCATAATTCTTCCCTTTTCGTCGTCACACGAAGTATCCAATGATAAATAAATGTCAAATAGGTAATGAATCTTCTCGACAGCATGATGAAATGATGCCAGGGCCTGTGTTAATTCCTCAAAAGTCTCCTGGGTGCTGGTGCTCATTAGTTCCAAATAAATTTCATCTTTACTTTTAAAATAATTGTAAATGGCTCCTTTGCTCATACCTGAATGCTTCACGATATCATCCATGGTCGCAACCTGAAACCCTTTCTTTGCAAAACAGGCTAAAGCACTGGCCAATATTTCCTTCTTTTTGTTTTCCTTATGCGATTCCGACACAATTGGCGGCATGTTTCCCCTCCGTATTCAATGATTATTCTTTAATAATTAAATCATATTTATCTCCCATTTAACAAAGCAGTTTTACAAAAACGGCATAGCCTATTAGGAGGGGCGCTTTGCATGATTGCATAAAACCTGCCCGATGCAAATATGATTAAATAAGAATCCTAATGAAGGGGCTGTTCAAAATGAACATTTTTAATAAAATTGCCTTATCTTTTGTCGTATTATATTCTGTCATCATCATCCTTAATACGTATTTAGGAGAAAATGAACGGCTGCAGTCCAGTGTGATTTACTTTTTAATGAATGGGTTTGCCTATATTGTATCGGCGATGGAAATGGAAAAGGAAGAAAAAAATCCTAAAAGGTTCCTGAGCCTTTAAAATACTCAGCCAACCGGACAGCGATTGAAGTTGATCGTTGTCTTTTTTTATGGAACCAAAGTGAGTTTTACTATACAATCAAGGAAGATTGAGGAAAAAAGTGTGGTGAACCCATTGTTTAAAATTCTCCTGATTGAAGATGACCGGACGTTATTTCATGAAGTAAAAGACCGGTTAATGCAGTGGTCTTATGACGTATATGGCATTTCTGATTTTGCCAAAGTGATGCAGGAATATTCCGAGATAAAGCCGGATTTAGTCATTATTGATATTCAGCTGCCGAAATTCGACGGCTTCCATTGGTGCCGAATGATCCGCTCCCATTCGAATGTTCCGATTATCTTTTTATCATCCCGCGACCACCCGACCGATATGGTAATGGCGATGCAGCTTGGAGCAGATGATTTTATTCAGAAGCCCTTTCATTTTGATGTCCTGATTGCCAAAGTCCAGGCAATTCTGCGCCGTGTTTATAATTACAATGCCGAACAGCTCGAGCTGAAGAGCTGGTGCGGTGCTGCCGTCGATTTTTTAAAAAATACTGTCTCGAACGAAGCTGGAACGGTTGAACTGACTAAGAATGAGATGTTTATTCTGAAGCTTTTGATCGAGCAGAAAAATAAGATTGTCAGCCGCGAGGAAATCATCAAAAGCCTGTGGGAGGATGAGCGCTTTGTCAGCGATAATACCTTAACAGTCAATGTCAACCGGCTGCGAAAAAGTCTGGAAGAAATCGGTCTCGGAAGCTTTATCAAAACAAAAGTTGGACAAGGCTACATTGCCGTCGAAGAGGCTGAAATCTATGATTAAGCAATACATAACTGAAAGGCTGAGCTGGATTTTACTTGTTTTATTCCTGCAAGTATTGCTGATTTTTATCGCCGATATTGATGCATCGATTCCCCTTAACCCGATTCTATATATTGTGTTTTTGTCCCTGATTATTTTTAGCGTTTTTTTCATGATCCGCTGCAGCAAGGAAAGCAAATTTTATAAAAGTCTGGCAGATTGGGAAACCCATCTAGACTTAACGGGTATTGTGGAAGCCGAGAGTCCGTTTGAAAAAATCGTCGAAAGAAGCATTATTGAGCAGACAGAACGGCTGAAACAGGAAGCAGCTGCAAATCGGATTGCGTTAGAACAGGAAAAGGATGATTTATTAGCCTGGATCCACGAAGTCAAAACACCTTTAACGGCGATGCACTTGATGATTGACAGGCTTGATGATGAGACGATGAAAGCGCGATTGACGTATGAATGGCTGCGCATCCATCTGCTGCTTGACCAGCAGCTGCATCAAAAACGGATTCTCTTCATTGAAAATGATTTATATATGGAAAAAGTCGCATTAAACCAGATCATTTTTAAAGAAATTAAGGATCTTCAGTCCTGGTGCATGCAAAAAGGAATTGGCTTTGAGGTGGATTTAACAGAAAACGAAGTGTTGAGTGATGCCAAATGGCTCGCCTTTATTATCAGGCAGCTGTTAACAAACGCAGTCAAATACAGCGAGGCATCTGACATTTGGATCAAAGGCTTCCGGCAGGATGGACAAACTGCCTTAGAGGTGAAGGATTTCGGGCGCGGAATTGCATCGCAAGATCTGCCGCGAATTTTTGACAAAGGTTTTACCTCAACGGCCGTTCATCAGGATAGCGCAGCAACAGGTATGGGACTGTATTTAGCAAAAAAAGTCTGCCAATCCTTGATGATTAATATTAACATTGAGTCAGAGCATGGCGTGGGAACGACTGTTATTCTGACTTTTCCGCAACAAAATGATTTTTTAAAGATTACAGGCATATGATTTCTTTATGCAAAGCTCCAATAAAAAAGCCTTATTGGAGCTTTTTCACACCAAATCACTTCCAGTTATTAACATCCGTTTGTTATAATTAGATTAACCCGTCACCATAGATTCCCCATATATTTAAAAAAGGAGGCAGCCAAATGTATAGGATTAAAGGAAAAGAAAAGATTTTTATTTATACCGGCCCGGATGGCTCCGGCAGGAAGACTATCGGCAAAATGGCCGCAACCGCATTTGATATGGAACCCGTCATCTCTTACACCACCCGTTCTCCCCGGCATTATGAAAAAAATGGTGAAGACTATCACTTTGTTAATGAAGAAACCTTCAAACAAATGGAGGCGCAGCAGGAATTTCTTGAATGTGTCAAAATCGATGGATTTTATTATGGAATTCGTGAGCTGGATGTTGTCGAGGCCTTCCAAAATCATAATTTCATCTACTTGACCTTGAATCCTGAAGGTACTGAAAAGCTGAAAAAAATGTATGGCGACCGTGTCATGAGCATTTTTATTTATGCGGATCGGGATACGGTGATCAAAAGACAGAAGGACCGGAACGATAGTGAAGCTGACATCGAACGGCATATGACGCATTATGATGAAACGATGAGTTATAAGAGCAGCTGTGATCATACCTTTGAAAACTATGATTCACCCCAGATTGCTTTCCAGGTCAGTGAAGTAATTGAAGCCTTTTTGGACAGAGATATTATTGTAACCGATTACTAAAAACGTTTGGAGTTTTTCTAAGCGTTTTTTACTTCACCAACCTCAAAAAGAAAATTGCCGATTATTTTTAAGCAGTAAAAAAGAACTGCATGCTAGTGAACTGCACCCCCATTGTTAGACACACCTAACAATTGGAGGTGTAGTTTTTCCTATTATACTTGTCTCTCCCCATCGTCTATTACCTTTTTTGAAACCAGCAAATATTAGCGGTGGCTACTTCAATGAACCCGCTTAGTTATGTGTTAAATCATAATGATAGCAGGCCGCAGACTCCACCTCTCGAAAACCTTCCTGCAGATATAGAGCTTTCGCCCGCTCATTTTCACCATTTACCGAAAGGATGGTATTTTGATAGGCTTTTTCCTTGGCATAATGCAGCGAAGCTCTCAACAATTGTCTTCCCAGGCCCTTCCCCTGATATTCCGGGATGATGGCGAGAGGTCCAATGTTCATGATTGGTTCACCCATATATTCATCCGCTACCCCTCTGACCACCCCGACAGGCTTTTCCATATGGAAGAGGATTTTCATGCCGCCTTCTAAATAATCCTCACCGGAAATCATCTTCGAAACCATTTCCAGCGTGACAGGCGTTTCGCTCCCGCGCAGTGCAGCAAACCCAGCATTCCTAACTTCACTCCAAATCTTCTCATCCTGACCGGGGATGAAATCTCGAATCGAGTAGTCTTCCGGGAATCTCGTCTCAAGTATATCCTCGTCTGCTCTAACAAGCAAAAAGGCATATCGGTCTATCGAGAAACCCACCCTTTCGATATATTTCTTCAAAGTCCTGTTCATCTCTGGCACGAAGATAACCAGCTTTTCCAGGTCCCCTGTATGTTTTAGGAGAGCCTGCATAAGGACTCTGTAAACGACAACGTCATTAATCTCCGAATGGAAAATCCGGAAGCGGGCTTTTTTCCCCCTTCGCTGATATTCATCCATGATAAGGGAGGCGGCCGCTTTCAATTCCCCTTGTTCATTGACCGCAATGTATGTAGGATTTTCAGCATCGGGATTAAATTTTCTTAAATCTTCATCATAAAGAAAAGATTCATCAACTTCTCTTCTATATTTTTTGCA
>CAYNUT010000095.1:13888-14816 GCA_964400595.1 uncultured Neobacillus sp.
CTACAGTACTTAATAAAGTCTTCTAATCTATCACTTGTTAATTGTTCCACCTTCATAACAATCACCTCCTGCCTCCACTTTATCAAGTCCCTAATACCTGGTAAAGTCTATTCCCTAATAAAATTCCCATTATTCTAAAAATAATATAAAATAAAGTGGACTTGTAAGAGTATAGGCATTTCCTTGTTTGTGTTTAGTGGCTCAGAAGCATGAAATTATGTTACTATTTTTAAAAATCGCCGTTTAAGAAGGTGTGAAATTTTGACAAATATTAGAGATGTGGCAAAGATGGCCGGGGTCTCGGTAAAATCAGCTAAAGCGAAAAAACTAAAGGGCACCTTCCATTTTGGAGGGTGCCCTTCTGCTGCCAGCACATTTATTTTTCATGGATATGGCCGAGGCCGGGATATTCCATCTATAAAAGGATGGGAAAAAATACAAATAATCCACTTCCTATTATTAAAACATTTCCTAGACGACAAATAAAGCGACTACTCTATGTAGTCGCTCCTTGATATGTTCAGATGTTAATTCTTTAAATTGATAGCGGCGGAGGGGATCGAACCCCCGACCTTACGGGTATGAACCGTACGCTCTAGCCAGCTGAGCTACACCGCCATAACATAAATTTATTCGAATAAAAATGGTGACCCCTACGGGATTCGAACCCGTGTTACCGCCGTGAAAGGGCGGTGTCTTAACCGCTTGACCAAGGGGCCTCCTCTATAAAATTGTGCAAAATAATAGCCCCTAATGGGGCTAGCCTGGCAGCGTCCTACTCTCACAGGGGCGCCTGCCCCAACTACCATCGGCGCTGAGAAGCTTAACTTCCGTGTTCGGTATGGGAACGGGTGTGACCTTCTCGCCATTGCAGCCAGACTATTTATTAATTTGAGGTTTCATTCCCTCAAAACTAGATAATGCAGAA
>CAYNUT010000096.1:0-14760 GCA_964400595.1 uncultured Neobacillus sp.
GGAATGTTGTTTAATCCATAAACAGAATTAAAAATCATTAATACTAGGGATTTTAAAGTCAACTTTTTGGTTATCTTTGTGTTTGACGCCACATTTTACCCCCCATACCTTCGACACAGAATGTTTACTTAGTATTACCAAAAATGTTCTTTCTAAATAAATATTTCGGTTTCAACAAGCAGCTGGATGAAATAAATAATATTGAGTTGGATTGGGTAAATTTGAAGGTCACGGTGCCTGTCACCACCCACCATATTTGTCGATGAATTCAATAAATATTCGGAGGTGGCAGGCATTTATAATAATAGAATATCCTAAATTAGGTAAAAAACTGCCTCATTTATGATACGGTTCACCGTGATTAATCCGAAATATAGTGACCATACTTATTAAGGTCTATAAATAATACCTCACAACCTTAGTCGAACTCGCTACATTAGGGGTATCATGAATAATCTCAACCCCATAATCACCTAGTGCATGGCATTAACAGACAGGTCATTCGATTCTCTTACTTTAGTCTTTTAAGGATATCACCCGACTTTAGATCAATTGGTGATTCCCCTCTTTGGTTTTTTTAGCTTACTGTCGATAATAGTATCCGAAGATGGGTTTGTAGGCTAGGATTCAACCCAGCCCAGAAATACATTCAGTTTAACGATGAGAGTAAAACATACGTAAATATTGATAAGGTTTCTAACATTACCCTCCATGAGAGAAATTAATTAAAGTAGCTAAAAGATTGTTTAACAAGCTCGGTGTCTTAACTAGCTTTTTAAGTTTGATTCTGGCGTACTCATATATTTTACCAATTACACAAAGTAGAAGTCCTCATAATAGATGAGAACCTCCCCTTTGATTTACCCCTAAGCCAAATCCAGCCGGTTCCAAGCGCCCTTTTGAATACTAAACATAGATTGATCGCTTCCAAACCTCTTAAGTGTTTTATCAAATTTCATACCCACTCTTTTTAACAACCTGCAGGCCCGTTCATTAAGAGTTGGCGTTTCAGCAACGATCGTTGTTAACTCCAGGGAATGAAAGCCATATTCGATTACCTTCTCGATGACTTCTTTCGCATACCCCTTTCCCCAGAAAGCCGGTAAAAACTGATAGCCAATCTCTGTGTTAATTCTGTCATGGCCTGTATCTAAGCACACTAAACCAATAAATTCATTCGTCTCTTTCAGTCTAACTGTCCAATAGTGATTGGATTCTAACATCATTTGAAATCTTATACTAAACGATATCTCATCAACAGTTCCATCAAGGTACTTGCGAACATCTTCGTCCACATACAACATCAATATGGATTCATAGTCCTTTTCAGAAATAGCCATTAACTCGCATCGCTCTGTCATTAACATTTTGGTCTCACCCATCCAACTTTTTAATATCGTTATCTATTCTGTTTTTCATGAGAATTGTAATTCAACCTTTTACATATACAGGTAACATGATTAAAGATAAAAAAATTAATACAAACCTTTACAATCACATACCTCCTATTTCTATGTACTATAAAATATTATATACATAGTTTTTCTATGTATCAAGTATTAATTTTTTAAAGTTTCAGTACTGCAAAAAAGGATTTATATGGATGTGTTATAATGAAGTGGTCTGAAGGATGTAAGCAGTAATCCAGATCAAATTGTGCTAGGAGAAGCACGAGTAATTTGAATTTTCGTGGGTGATAATATGAAAATTTCAATAGAAGAAATAAGCAAAGAATTGGGGGAAGAAATCCTCATTAGGTGTCATGAGGTAGATGACGAAATATACGAAATCGTAAACAAACTAGAAACTGAAAACCTCATTGTACTTGGATATCAAAATGATAGAGTTCATCGTATTAAGCTTAGTGATATCTATTATTTCGAAGCAGTTGACGGAAAGGTTTTTATATATTGCATGGACAACGTTTTTGAGGTAAAACAAAAGCTTTATGAGTTAGAGGAATTATGCAAAGAAAAGAACTGTTTTCGTGCATCCAAATCAACGATTTTGAACATAGCTAAAATTTCATCTATTTATCCGTCCATAAGCGGCCGATTCGAAGCGGTGCTTGATAACGGGGAACGTGCTGTTGTATCAAGGCAGTATGTGCCTGTCCTTAAAAATATACTTGGATTGTAAAAGGAGGGATAAATATGAAACTTTCTGGATTTGTACAAAAGATTATTAAAGACTTCTTGATCATCTTCGCATTCATAATTATTGTTATAACCATTTTGCGGCAAATTTATTATCCCGATATGGCTTTTGATTTGAAATCAATTTATATAATTATGGCATTTTCATTTTTAAGTGCATTAACAGGATTAATTTTGTATACTCCTAATGATATAAGTGAGAAGAAAATGCGTGTAAGAATGGGCATCCATTTTTTCACTTTGGAGATTCTATTGATTGCCCTTGGCAGCGTTTTTGGTATTGTGACTAGTACAGTGGATGTAACCATTTTGGCACTGCAAATTGCCATAATCTATCTTATAGTTCGTCTCTTGTCATGGAAAAAGGATAAAAAAGAAGCCCAAAAAATCAACGAAAAACTAAAGGCATTGAAGAGAGACGTTAATCAATAAAATCATAAAGCAGCAGTTGGATGCAACAGATGATTATGCGGTAAGCTTTATAGCTTACCGCTTTTTTTGCATCTTATTTGCTCGTAGATACAACTTACCGTTTTTCTATATACACCCTTATAGCAGTTTATTATGATGAGTTCATAAAAATGATTATAAAGAAGGGGAGTAACTACTATGGGAACTTTAATATTATTTATCACTTTGATTTTAGAGATTTCTTTTGCAATCTACTGTATAGTAACTAAGAAAAACCATAAAAAATTAAAGAATTGGATTAGGATCGCTATATTTATAGCATTTTTAATTCTCACACTTTCACCGGTGATTGTGTGGAGCTTCCGCTGGGTAATGCTTGCCATACTGCTTTTCATATTAGCGGTGAAGGGAACGATTTCTCTTATCCGTAACAAAACAAATTCACAAAAATACAAAACTTCTAGTATTGTGTGGAAATCCATTATTATGATATTAGCATCGATATTTGCACTTGCACCTGCAATTGTTTTTCCGCAGCATAAATCACCAAAAGTGACAGGTGACTATGAAGTCGCAACCGTTACTTACACCTATATTGACAAAAACCGTATTGAGGAATTTACCGACAAGGGAGACAACAGATTTGTTAATGTGGAATATTGGTATCCCGAAAATGCAGATGGAACATATCCTCTTTTGGTGTTCTCACATGGAGCATACGGTATTAAGGCAAGCAATACCTCTACCTATACTGAGCTTGCAAGCCACGGTTATGTAGTCGTTTCAATCGATCATCCTTATCACTCCTTTTATACTGTTTCAGAGGATGGAACAAGGGCTATGATCAATACTGATTATAACCGTGAAGTCGACAATGCCAATAAAGAAGGCATTTACACGAACGAAGAACTCTATGGACTCATTCAAAAATGGATGAAACTGCGAACAGATGATATGAATTTTGTAATTGATACGATACTTCAAAAAGCCAAAATTGACAATAACCCCGTTTATCAACATATCGATACAGAGAAAATTGGTGTGTTCGGGCACTCAATGGGCGGCGCAGCAAGTGTTTGGCTGGGCAGAGAACGTGATGATATAGATGCAGTCGTAAATATTGATGCCCCGTTCTTTAGTGAGCTTGTTTATAAGAAAGAAATGGATGATTTTGTAGCACGCGGCGAAGACTTCAAGACCCCACTTCTTAACATTTATTCTGACGATGTTTGGGGACAGCTCGAAAGCAACTCCACTTATGTAGCGAACAAATCTAATAATGAACACTTCAAAGATGCATATACTGTTCATTTTCAAGGGGCAAAACATTTAAGTTTGACCGATTTACCGCTTTTCTCTCCTATACTTGCAAATATTCTGCAAGGCGGAAAAGCCGATATTGATAAATATTACTCTATTGAAACTGAAAATGAACTAATTCTTAAATTTTTTGACTATGAATTAAAGGGCATTGGCCATTTCACTCCTGAAGAAACATATTGATTTTTATCTTTCTCTAGTTCAAGAAATCCCAAAAAGATATCTTTCTTTATTATGGAAGTAAAACAATCCCATCTGGCAGCCAGATGGGATTTCCCTTAAAACATACTCAGCCGATAATTTCTTGATAAAAGTTCCAGAAGTTTAAGTCCTGCAACACTGTTCCCTTTTTCGTCCAATGCAGGGCCGAAAATTCCAAGTCCAAATTTACCAGGAACAGCCCCCATGATTCCGCCTGATACTCCACTTTTAGCCGGAATACCGATTTTTATGGCGAACTCGCCCGATGCATTATACATTCCACACGTAACCATAAATGTTTTGCAAATTCTTGCTACATCGTCGGACATCATCCGTTTTCCGTTAAGAGGATCTACTCCATCCATCGCAAAAATCATGCTAATCCTAGCTAAATCCAAACAATTCATTTCGATGGCACACTGTTTTGTGTATAAATCCAATAATGTTTCAACATCCTCAGTGATGATTTTATGCTGCTTGAGAAAATAACATAATGCCCGGTTTAAATCAGCCGTTTCGAATTCAGAACGGGCTACTTTTTTACTATAGCCAATAGCAGGGTCATCAGCCAATTCCCGGGTAAACCGTAATAACCGATTAAACCGATCCTCCACCGAATCCCCTTTTATCATATGGGTCACGACAAGAGCCCCGGCATTAATCATTGGGTTTAACGGTTTGGCCGGAGCCATTGTTTCCAGCTTTGCAATCGAATTAAACGGGTCTCCGGTTGGCTCCATCCCAACACGCTCAAATACATAGCGAAAGCCTCTTTCCATTAGAACAAAGGCCAAGCTTAAAACCTTTGAAATACTTTGCAGCGTTATCTTTTTATCAATATCACCAGCTGATATACATCTTCCGTCAGGATAGTGAATCGCTATGGATAAATCATTTGGATTTGCCTTACCAAGCTCGGGAATATAGTTTGCGACCTTGCCATCTTTGGTGTATCTTTTTGCTTCTTCCACTAATCGCTGTAATTCATCACTTGTTTGACATGGCATTATGCATCACCCATAGTAGTATGGGCGAATGATTTGGCCATCATTCACCAGTATTATGCCGCATATTCAACAAGGTTATTTCGTTGGAATTGTTATGGGCTCTAACTCATTAGAAGAAGAAACCTATTAAAATGCAATAGTCAAATTAACTTATGAATAATGCTTCCATTCTTTCCCACGGAAACTTACCCATACACTAAGAAATCAAGCAAATATAATAATAAGGATTATTCAAATGTTTTAAGGAGGCAGAAATATGTCTTTAGAGAAGTTTGTAGATGCAGTACCGATTCCGCCTGTCCTTCGGCCAGAGCATGAATCTGATGACTTGCAGTTCTATAAAGTAACCATGAAACAAGTCAAGCAGAAATTGCATCGTGATTTGCCGTCAACAACTGTTTGGGGTTACAACGGTATGTATCCTGGCCCTACATTCGAAGCACGGAGAAATCACCCCATTTTAGTCAAATGGAAAAATAAATTGCCCTTTGAACACCTCCTACCCGTAGATCGAACTGTGCATGGTGCTGAACCAGATAAACCCTCTGTAAGAACGGTTGTACACTTGCATGAAGGCCGTGTTAGTCCTGAAAATGACGGGTATCCTGAGGCATGGTTTACGCGGGATTTTGAAAATGTTGGACCGAAATTCGTCCAGGAAGTCTACTACTATCCAAACTGTCAACGGCCTGCAACGCTATGGTATCACGATCATGCCCTTGGTATCACCCGTTTAAATGTTTATGCAGGGCTTGCCGGCTTTTATATTCTTCGAGATGAAGAAGAGGAGGAATTGAACCTTCCTAGTGGAAAATTCGAAATTCCGCTGGTTATCCAGGATCGTTCATTCTATCCTAACGGTGAACTGTTTTATCCAACCCAGCCGGGTCATGAACCGCCTCCTGCACCACAGCCGCCTCCTCCAATAGATCCAACGCTGCCAAATCCATCTGTTGTCCCTGAGTTTTTTGGCGATACTATTTTAGTTAATGGAAAAGTATGGCCATACCTGGAGGTTGAGCCACGGAAATATCGGTTTCGTATCCTCAATGGCTCCAATGCGCGTTTTTATCGCTTACGTCTTAGTTCCGGTCAACGTTTTATCCAAATCGGCACGGATGGAGGACTTTTGGAGAGACCGATTAAAGTTTCCCAAATAATCCTTGCCCCTGCGGAACGAGTGGATGTCATTATCGATTTTTCAAACTATAAAGGTCAAAGCATTGTTCTAACAAATGATGCACCAGCACCATTCCCTATCGGAAATCCGCCATCTCCAGACCTTACACAGATTATGCAATTTCGCGTCAAATCAAAACTATCCCAACGCGATAAATGTCAAATTCCAGCAAAGCTAAGCTGCTTAGAGCGGCTTAATCCCAAAGATGCTGTTACCGTACGGAAAAATACCTTAGTGGAAACGACCGATGAATTCGGGCGCTTAAAACTTTTATTAAATAATATGGAATGGGATCATTTGCCCCTTACAGAAACCCCCTATAATGGGACTATTGAAATTTGGGAGCTTTATAATACTACACCGGACACTCACCCGATACACCTGCACCTTGTTACTTTTCAAATTTTGAATCGTGCTTCGTTTACTGGTAATCCAAATGGTCCTGACCTTAAAGTCGGGCCGCCGCAGCCACCTGATCCTAGTGAGAGTGGTTGGAAAGATACCGTCCGTGCCAATCCAGGCCAGGTTACCCGCATAATAGCAAGATTTGGGCCATTTACAGGCATTTACCCATGGCACTGCCACATTCTTGAACATGAAGATCATGATATGATGAGACCATACGAAGTTTTGGATAATCAGAACTTTAACCCGTGTGAACCGTTCCCTGGAGAATGTCCTGATGACTCCTTCTCTCAATGCTTTGACTGCGATAAACACCATCATCATAACGATGATTAATCAAAATACTGCTGTTAATACTGGGCTATTTTTTATCGTTACCAGCGAAAACTGCAGAAGAAGTCGCAGAGTATGACCCTGAGTTAAAACAATAGGCTATTACAAGCAATAAAGGACAGCTTAAAAGGAAAAGTTTTTTCAATTGATGAGTTTTAGAGATTATTGAACAAAGTGAGCTCTAAATGAAAAAAGGTACCTGACCCCCTGCACGTTAACGCATTAACGCAGTGGGGGTCAGGCACCAATAGATTGTTGGTTCTATGCCGATAATCTTGTATTTTTTTCTTTTTTTCTTCTATATGAATACAAAGTAAATAATAGAATAAACCATAGAGGTGTCAACAATAAAGCCGTGCGGGTAGCTTCAGCGAACAGCATAATAATGAGAATTATGGCAAACAACGTTAGGACAGCGTAATTAATAAATGGGGTAAACGGTGCTTTAAATTTTGATCTTCTCTGTAAGTCCGGACGTGTTTTCTTATACCTTACATGACAAATTAGAATGACACCCCATACCCAAAGAAAACAAATGGCACTAATGGTTGTCACGATCCCAAAAGCTTGTTCCGGAATAAGTTTGCTCAAAAGAGCTCCTCCTGAAAGGACAAGTGTGGATATGAATAACGCGTTACTTGGTACATGATTTTTATTCAACTTAGCAAAATTAGCCGGCCCCTGGTCATTATTGCTTAAATGAAATAAGATCCGGCTTGTTGAAAACATCCCGCTGTTACAAGCGGAAGCGGCTGAAGTTAAGACAACAAAATTAATCATACCTGCAGCAATCGGAATCCCGACTAAGCTAAATGTTTTGACAAAAGGACTTTCAGCAGCATTCAGTTCAGTCCATGGGTTAATGCATAAAAGAACCACAAGTGCGCCAACATAGAAAAAAAGAATTCTTAAAGGAATTTTATTAATGGCCGATGGGATGTTTTTTTCCGGATTGGATGTTTCCGCTGCCGATACACCAACTAATTCAATCCCGACAAATGCAAATACAACCATTTGGAATGAAAGCAAGAAACCTGAAATCCCGTTTGGAAAAAGACCGCCATGTTCCCATAGATTTTTAACAGAAACCGCTCCTGCATCTGTCTTGAATCCCATTGCCAGCAACATAACACCTATAGCGATTAAAACCAGGATGGTTATAACTTTAATTAAAGCAAACCAAAACTCCAATTCTCCAAAAAGCTTTACGGTTAATAGATTGAGTCCTAATAAAATGATCAAGCAGACGATGGCAGGTATCCATTGAGGGATATTAAACCAATAGCGTACATAGACACCAACTGCAATAACATCAGCCATAGCAGTCATAATCCAGCAAAACCAATAGGTCCATCCAGTTACAAACGCTGCCCGCGGTCCAAGATAATCTTCGGCAATGTCTGTAAAAGATTGATAGCCCGCTTTAGAAAGCAGAAGTTCTCCCAGCGCCCTCATCACAAAAAAGCAAGCGATTCCTACGATTAAATAAGCCAGTATGATGGATGGACCGGCCAGCTGTATGGCTTTACCGGACCCTAAGAATAATCCGGTGCCAATGGTGCCGCCAATGGCGATTAGCTGCACGTGCCGATTTGCTAAATTCCTCTTTAATTCTTTTTGCGCCAATTCAAACTCCCCCTCAAATTAATGTGAAACGATGATCAAAAAATTAAAATCCATAAAAAAAGAGATTGGATGTCCTCCAATCTCTTAGGTCTAAGAATAACAAATATTATCTGTTACGCTAACTATTGTCAGCATAACAAAAAAATATTCAGTACTCTTCTGTCCTTTTGCCTGAGATTGTGAACCCTTCGGCGCCGCGGAAATCATGCGGTCTCTCCAGAAGCTGCTCCTGCTATAGTGTGATCCATAGCAATCATAGCTTGCAAAATATTAAATTTTTTTGATAGAAATACCTATTGTTGAATAATTTTTAATTTTAATAGTATTCATATAGTCTGTCAACAAAAATTAAGGGGTAGAATATTTGAAAACGGATTATATCGTTAAAGGCAAGCTTGGGAGAGTAACCGGCGAAGGATTTTACAAATACCTAATCCTTTGCATAACTAAAGGTGCCTGACCCCCAGTGCTTTAACGCATTAACACACTGGGGGTCAGGCACCACTATTATTTTTAAATTCCTTTATAAGCCTGGCGATAAATTTGTGCTAGTTCTGATACTAATGGGAGCTTTGGATTTGCTGTTGTACATTGATCTTCAAAAGCACGGTCTGCTAAAGCATCTACTTTGTTTTCAAATTCAACTGCATCTACATTATTGGCCTCGAGGCTCATTGGAATATCCAGCTCTTTAGCTAGTGAAATAATAGCTTGAACGAGGCTCTCTACGCCTTCTTCCGTTGTACTTGCTGGCAACCCCAGGGTTCTAGCAATTTCAGCATAGCGTTGATCCGCCACAAAGTGGCTGTATTTCGGAAATGCCGTGAACTTCTCCGGTTTGGTCGCATTATAGCGGATAACATGCGGCAGAAGAATGGCATTTGCACGGCCATGGGCAATATGGAATCCAGCTCCTAACTTATGGGCCAAACTATGGTTGATTCCAAGGAACGCATTGGCAAAGGCCATGCCGGCAATGGTTGATGCATTGTGCACTTTTTCCCTGGCCACCTCATCACTGCCATTTCTGTATGCGTTTGGCAAATAGTTAAAGATAAGTTGGATGGCCCTCATCGCTAAGCCGTCGGTAAAGTCATTGGCCATACAGGATACATAGGCCTCAATCGCATGTGTTAATACGTCCATGCCTGTATCTGCTGTAATATGTTTTGGCACGGTCATGACAAATTGCGGGTCAATAATGGCAACATCTGGTGTTAATTCATAATCTGCCAGCGGGTATTTCATATTGGCTGCATTATCTGTAATGACCGAGAAAGAGGTTACTTCAGAGCCCGTTCCAGATGTTGTTGGAATCGCCACAAATTTTGCCCTTTCGCCCAAATGCGGGAACTTAAAAATCCGTTTTCGAATATCCAGGAACTTCTGTTTTAAACCAAAGAATTCAGTATCAGGATATTCATAGAACATCCACATGCCTTTCGCAGCATCCATTGCAGAACCGCCGCCCAAGGCAATAATCACATCCGGCTGGAATTTGGCCATCATTTCGGCACCCTTCATAACCGTTTCGATAGATGGATCCGGCTCTACTTCAGAGAAGATTTCACAATGCACGTAATCAGGACGTTTTCTTAAATAGTAAAGGACCCGGTCAACATATCCAAGTTTCACCATTCCTGGGTCAGTAACAATAAATGCTTTCGAGATATTCGGCATTTTCGCCAAATATTGCGTTGAATTCTTTTCAAAATAAATTTTGGATGGAACTTTAAACCATTGCATATTCACATTCCTTTTGGCCACTTTTTTAATATTGATTAAATGGACAGCACCAACGTTAGTGGAGACAGAGTTTCCACCGTAAGTGCCGCAACCAAGTGTTAACGAAGGCATAAAGGCATTGTAAATATCTCCTATTGCTCCTTGGGAAGATGGTGCGTTAACAATGATTCTCCCTGCCTTCATTCTTAAGCCAAACATTTTAATCACTGTTTGATCATTCGAATGAATAACGGCAGAGTGCCCAAGACCGCCAAAATTCAACATTTCTTCTGCTTTTTTCAGTCCTTCTTCAAGACTGCCTGCTTTATAACAAGCAAGGACAGGACTTAATTTTTCACGGGATAATGGGTATCCTGGTCCAACACCTTTTAATTCAGCCACAAGCATTTTTGTGTTTTCCGGTACATTCACGCCAGCCATCTCGGCAATTTTATGAGCTGCCATCCCAACTATATTCGGATTTACCGCACAGGACTGTTCATTAATAACCAGCTTCTCGACCAATTGTTTTTCCTCTTTATTTAAGAAATAACAATTATTAGCAAGCATTTCATTTTTTACATCTTCATAAATTTCTTGATCAATAATGACGGCCTGTTCTGATGCACAGATCATCCCATTGTCAAATGTCTTTGATAAAATTAAATCATTAACCGCTTGGTGAAGATTGGCTGACTTTTCTATATAACAAGGCACATTCCCCGGTCCCACACCAAGTGCAGGTTTCCCCGAACTATACGCCGATTTGACCATTCCTGCCCCGCCTGTTGCTAGAATCATGGAAATATTTGGATGTTTCATCAATGCTTGTGTAGCTTCTAGTGATGGTGTTTCGATCCACTGAATGCAATTTTCCGGAGCGCCGGCCGAAATAGCAGCGTCACGCAGCACCCTTGCCGCTTCACTGCTGCATTTCTGTGCGGATGGGTGGAATGCGAAAATGATTGGATTTCTTGTTTTTATCGAAATTAACGATTTAAACATCGTTGTAGATGTGGGATTGGTTACAGGTGTTACCCCTGCAATCACACCAACTGGTTCGGCTATTTCAATTATGCCCTCATACTCGTTTTCGTTGATAATACCAACGGTTTTATCGTACTTGATATTGTGGTAAACATATTCCGTTGCAAACATATTTTTGATGATTTTATCCTCATAAACGCCCCTCTTGGTTTCCTCAACAGCCAATTTTGCAAGCTGCATATGCTGGTCAAGGCCTGCCAAAGCCATTTGCTTGACAATTTCATTAATCATATCCTGATCGAAGCTGCGGAACTCCTCCAACGCTTTTAGGCCTTTTTTTACTAATTCATCCACCATAATGGATACACTTTGATTTTCAGTAAGTGTTTTTTCGGTAATTGACATTGTATTTCCTCCATTCTGTTATTTTGTGAAACATTTCACAAACATAATTAAAAAAATATACAATCTCTTTATGAATCCATCATAGCACGAATGCACAATAATAGTTTGTGAAATATTGAACAATATACGAACTCTGTCATTTTCTTGTAAAATCATTACTTTTCTCCTATACCCGCCATTATTGCTTAAACTAAAAAGAAAACGCTTTCGAAATAAAATTATTTTAATATATCTTTTTATATAATTTCTTTTCCTTGCAAAAAAAGGGTGTTAAAATCCTCGGCATAGCCCCCGAACATTTCACCTGCCGCCTTCAGTACCCGAAGTACACCAGCGTCAATAAACAGAATGCTTGCTGCTTTCACCATTTTATTCATTCTCCACTCCTCCTTTGTTTTTACAACTTAACTATAAAAGGAAAAAGTCCCTTTCACACAGTTACATCAGGACCTATTTAGGTCCTAAAGTGAAAGGGACTTTTTTAGGATGGAAAAAATGGCATGAACGCCATTTGGCAGCCTTTAGACAATAAAGTAAACGATTACGGATAGTAAAATTGACGTGATGGTCATGGCAGCCAGCGGCCTTACAGCTCTTGTACGTAAATCCTTGAAACTTACATTTAACCCGAGTCCGACCATTGCTGCTGTTAACAGCCATGTTGTTACACTAAAAACACCTTTCATAACCTGATCGGATACAGGAATAGAGTGGCCAAACACATAACTTCCAAGTATGCTTAAGATGATAAAACCAACTAGAAACCAAGGGAACTCCACTTTATTATCTATTTCTTGAGAGTTTTTATTTTTACGTTTCATCATGTAGATAAATATGAAGCAAAGGGGCACAAGTAAAAAGACTCGTCCCAGTTTTGCCAAGAGGCCGATCGCCAGTGCATCTTCTCCGCCAGGTGCAGCTGCCAGTGCCACCTGAGCAATTTCATGAAGACTCGTTCCTGACCAGACCCCATATTGAATCGCATCTAAAGGTAATAACGGCCTTAGCAATGTATAAATAATAGCGAAAATAGTACCCATTAATGCGATGATCCCAACGCTAATGGCCGTATCTTCATCCTTGGACTTTACAATCGGTGCAATGGCTGCAATGGCCGCTGCCCCGCAGACCCCTGTCCCAATCCCCACTAATAAGGATATCATTTTGTCTGCCTTGAACCATTTCGCCAGCCAAAGCGTAACTATAATGGCAAAAGCAACGACCCCGGCATCGCGGAATAAAAGTCCTAACCCATCACTTAAAACCGTAGCAATATTTAATTTCAGTCCGTATAAAATGATGGCCGCCCGGAGTAAACGTTTTGACGAGAAACTAATTCCAGAGCGAATGGCATCAGGATAACCAAAGATCTGCCGGTATAAAATAGCGATTAGAATAGCACATCCCAATTGTCCCACTCGGTCAAACCCTGGTGCCATTGCCAGCAATTCACCCAATAAGGCGATAAAAAAGGTAAATACAATGCCTCCAAGCCATGCCGATTTTGGGAATGTTTTTTTGGTTGATTGTTCTAATGGTTTTGGATTGGCTAAAGCCAAATTCACCACCTCCCTGTTTAACTATAAACAGCATTCTTTCATAAGTAAAATTAGTATTATTTATTATGATAATAAGTAAAATGTTATAATAAAGTAACAATAGCTAAGGTGGGGAACGAATTTGGATGTACCATTAAAGGTCTTTGTAACCGTTGCAGAAAAAAGAAGCTTTTCCAGAGCAGCTGAAGAATTGCATATGACACAGCCTGCAGTCAGCCAATATATCCGGACATTGGAGGAAAACATGGGCACCCGACTGCTGGACCGGACGAACAAATATGTACGTTTGAATAAAGCCGGAGAAATTGTCTATCATCATGCAATAGAAATTAACGGCTTGTATACCCGGATGCAAAATCTCCTAGGAGATTTAACGAATAAAGCAAGCGGACCGCTTACAGTAGGTGCAAGTTATACATTTGGAGAGTATATCCTGCCTCATATTATTGCCAAAATGATTAAACTATATCCGGACATCCAGCCGACGATAACCATTGGAAATACGGCAAAAATCGCCAGTTTAGTGTTAAGCCATCAACTGGATGTCGGCATTGTGGAAGGGCATTTTAAAAATGAACAACAATTGCAAATTGAGGAATTTGCAGAAGATTATATCGTAGTGGTTGCATCACCTGAACACCCGTTTGGAAATAGAAACGGCGATGTAACAATGATGGAATTAGAGAAGCAGACGTGGATTTTACGAGAAGAAGGTTCTGGTACAAGAGAGGCAGCCGAAAAAGCTTTTCAGCACTTTCACATTTCCCCTGAAAGCATTATGAGTTTCAGCAGTACCCAGCCAATTAAAGAAGCAGTTGAAGCGGGATTAGGAATTAGTATGTTATCACAGCTTTCGATTCAAAAGGAAATCCGAAACGGCGATCTTCAAGTTGTTAATGTGAAAGGAATGCCCTTTGCAAGACAGTTCTCCCTTGTAACCGCTTCGCCGTTTCAGACAAAGGCACTCCAAGTTTTTATTAACCAATTGCGGCAGCATCAACAATTGACTGAGTTTACTTCCGGAAAATAAGTCCTCAATTGTATTTTTTATATCCAGAATTATGGCTATGATTTAACCGGGTTTTGTAATTACTTCAAGTTCTTTTTTTCACAATAACTGAATGGTAGCTGTTAAATAATTTTAATGATAAATTTTTGGTAAATTCTTGTGCCTCATGTATAAAAGCAGCCAGGGCGGGACTGATGTAATCAGTTGAACGCACCTCAAGCCCTATATTTTGATAAACTTGAGGACTTAAATAGGAAGCAGTGACCTTGGACAAGGTGGAGGGAATGGCCAGCTCCGGCAGTATTGTATTTCCCACCCCTTCTTGAACCATAGCTGTGATCGTCGCAATATCACTGACTTCAAATTGAATATTGGGAGATATCCCTTGTTCCTTAAAGATTGCACGAATGACATGACCACATTCTTTTGGCATGAT
>CAYNUT010000097.1:0-14640 GCA_964400595.1 uncultured Neobacillus sp.
GTTTCGTGCAGGATATCATGGAAAATTCCATGGGCAAGCAAAAAAACTTCTTTGTCCTTGCCGGTGGTGTCGGGCTTCTTCTCTATCTTTTCATTGCCAACCTCATGGGTGTCCCTTTTTCCATTATTGCCGGTGAAAACCATGCAACATGGTGGAAATCCCCGACTGCCGATGCCCACGTTACCATGACTCTTGCCATCATGATGATTGTCTACACTCATTTTATTGCAATTCGTCTATTTGGCTTTAAGAAATACTTTTTGAGTTTTTTCAAGCCATTTAAACCTCTTGTCATCATTAACGTCATCGAGCAGTTTTGCACAACGCTGACCATGGGCCTTCGGTTGTTCGGGAATATTTATGCAGGCGAAGTCATGCTTGCCATCCTTGCGGGGATGATGACAAAGGGATTTAATTCCGGATGGCTGGCGGGTATTGGCTCAGGGCTGCTGGCCGCTGCACCGATGATGATTTGGCAGGCGTTTTGCTTATTTATCGGCGCCATCCAAGCCTACATTTTTGTCACACTTTTCATGGTATATATTGGCATTAGGCTAAAGGAAGCTGAAGCCTAAGAATACTTAAAGTTTGGGGATTTTCCTTATTGAGGGGGTGTGAAAAGTGGGGGATATAGAAATCTTTGGGATCCCGATTTCACTGGGCACGATGATTTATCAGGCTGTTTTATTTACCGCTCTGATTTTCATCTTAAAAAATAAATTCCTCGGTAAAGTCGTTGAGGCAATGGAAAATCGGCGGAATTCTATTGATAACCAGCTCAAGCTTGCAGATGCATATAAGCACGAAGCCGAAGAAGAATTAATGAAGCAGCGAGAAATGACAGAAAAAGCAAAGCGTGAAATGAAGGATATGATCGCAAAGGCTCGAGACGAAGCATCAACCATCGTGAAAGATGCCAGAAAGGATGCTTTAATCATTCGAACTGAGGCTTATGAGAGAGAGAGGAAAGCCATGAAGGAGCGTGGGGCCTCGTGAAAACTCAGTTTATTAAAGAATATGGCAAAGTCGTAGAAAAACTTGAAATTGATCATGAGCCAAAATATGTTTATATCAAATATCATAAGGGCAATTTTGAAAAAACATACTATATTTCCAAACATGACCCTAATGCAGTGAATGATTTTCTCGATAAATTTTTCGCGGAATACTATGTGGCACCAGAAATTCAAAAGGGAGTCATAAACGTTCTTAAACAGGAAGTTACAGTCAACGTTCAATCGAATTGGCAGGAGTTTGTAAACTTCTTAACAATCACCTTATCTCTGCACCTGATGGTGGGAGTAGCCCTGGGGGTCTCCATCTTTGGGGGATACAAACTTGGGGCAAAAGTGGATGCACTTCTTAAGATGGAGCCCTCTTTTACCATTGTAGGTGTTATGTTTGGCCTTGGGATTGGTGCATTAGTTGGCTATATGATGATTTACAACTATTTTGGCAGGCATTCAAAGATTAAGAAAGTGGAAGAGGAAGTCATTAAGAAAAATAAAGAAAAAGGCGCCGACTGGCCTGTTATTGATATATCCGTAAACGAAATTCGCGAGGCGGTGCGTTTATTTTCCATCGACCTTCCAAAAGGATTGAAAAGAACAATCCTAATTAAAAGTGATTACAGTATTGACTTTGAACAGCTTGCTCCCTATCTTGGAGGAATTCCTGCAAAGCCCTTTTATATGTCAAAGGAAACATACGATGTTTATGAAGAAGGTCATATTCCTCCGGTGATCGACCAGGTACAAAAAGCAGTTAATCTATTTTATAAAAAGCATAACCAATATCCGATTCGACCTTACGACAGTCTCCGCAGGGTAAACTACCATCAGCTTCTGCAGGGGCATTATCTCGACGAAATGCCTGAAATGGAATTTTATTTCACAGAGTATGACGGATTAATCACCAATCAGAAACCGGAGAAAAAACTAGTCGGGGGATAGTAAAAAAGCCGCTGCCTATTTTTCAGCAGCGGCTTTTCGATCGATTTGCAACAAATTGTATATGATTTCCTCATCACTTTTGCCTGAAAATCCTCTTTCTCTTCCCCATTCCTGTGCATCAGTTATAGTCCCAGTGAACGACAACAGCCCATTTTTTAAAACACCAATCCTGTCACATAAATGGAGGATTTCACTCATGTCATGGGTCGAATAAACGACTGTTTTCCCTTCACGTGCCAATTCTTTTATGAAATGATTGATCTCAAGCTTGGACTGAATATCAATTCCGACTGTCGGCTCATCCATTAGCAGAATATCCGGATCATGAATCAGGGCGGCGGCCATATTTAACTTCCGCTTCATTCCTCCCGACAAACTCGAAACCTTCTCATTCCATTGATCCGAGAGGTGAACGCGATGGCAAAGCTCCTGCAAATCACTTTGCAGCACCTTCCGTTTGGCAAGTTTACTCCAAAAAAGAAAGTTATCCTTGACGGTCAGTTCCTCCCATAATGCCACATCCTGAGGCACATAGCCGATTTGCTCCCGAACTTGTTTTGTTTGTTTCCGGCTGTCTAAACCGTTGATTTTAACACTGCCAGAAGCAGGCTTTAAGATCGTGGCCAAAATTGATAATAGTGTGGATTTTCCTGCACCATTAGGGCCGAGCAGCCCGAAGACTTCCCCTTTTTGAATATTCAAGGTTACACCCTGCAGTGAAGGTTTTCTACCGTAGTAATTGCTCACATTTTCTATTTGTATCACCTTTGCAGCCTCCAAATCCCAAGTAACCATAAAACAATGGAACCACAAACAAACAATGCAGTTTGAAGGGTCATCAGAAGATCGTTAAATAGTAATTCCTGTGGAAAAATAATAGATATCTCCTGAAGAGAAGGGGAAATCTCCTGAACCGGAAAAAAGCTTCCTCCTAAAATACCAATAATAAAAACTAATAATAAACCAACAACATAATAGCTCCCAACTTTTTTTGTCCAGCTTGTTAAGAAAACACTCGCTGCAACATTGACCAAAACAAAAATCATCATCTGCCACAATACATCCATCTCGAGCGGAACGATTTTTCCAAAAATGAAAAATGTCATCAGTGTTTGCAGGATATGAAATAGATAGACCGCCGCGGTACTCTGCAGAACATAGGATGGAAGACCAGTAAAAGTGGTTCGAATTCTGGAAAATAACACAGGTTTCTCTCTTACAATCCAGTCAGATGTTAAAAAGACGCTCAGCATCGTAAAAAAAGTCCAGAGCCGGAGATAGGGCGAAACTCCCTCCGGTTTCCCGGCAGTTTCTACCGCGTACTTCTGTTCATAATGAATGCCCATTAACGGCTCAGGCTCCCACTGGCTGTCCGTGTAATTGAATGCCGCCTTCCAAGTCGTTTGTGAAGGTTTCGTATCCATTTTTAAAACCTTAAATAACTTGACCACCCGGTCGGCTGCTTTGACACTGCTTGTTAACCTAGTGACCTCGCCCGCCATGACTTCTCTTACCACTCCATCGGCCATGGATAAAGGGGTCGTCCAAACCTCAATACTATCCTCCCGCTGCCCTTTTAATAGATTTCGCTGGAAGCCTTTCTTGATGACGAAGACACTGTCAACCTCATTACGCTCCAGCATCCGCTCGGCCGCAGAAGCGGTGGCCCGGTACAAATGGATTTTAGCCTGTCCCTGCATTCTTTCTAAAATAGCAGCGGAAAATTCCGTTTGGTCATTATCCACAATGGCAATCGGAATCTCAATCTGTTTTTGCCCTTTTTCAAAAAAATGTCCCGCCACAAAGGTTAAACCAATTGGAACGAAAAAAAACATCAGGATGGAAAGAGGATTGCGAATGATTTCCTTGATTTTCAAAAAAATCACACTGACATACATCATTCCCACCTTCTTTTGAAAACTTTTAAAATGAACATCGTAAGCAGCAGGCATAAACTTGTGCTTACCGACAGCACTTTTATCGAATGCATGGCTGAATCAGGGCTTAACATTAGCTCTAATGCCCAGCTGTTGATGGTTAATCTGCCAAGCTGAACAAGCCATTCCGGAAAATAAACAGCCGGAAGAAAATGCCCGCCTGCAATCGCCCCGACCAGGATAAAAGCAATTCCAAACATTAAAAATAAGGTGTCAGGCACCAAAAGCGCATCCAGCAGCATGAAAAAGGTAAAAAACGCCAGAATGATAAGAATTATGGCCAAGATGTCCCCATTTGGCAGCCCGTTCATTAAGGGAATGCTGACCAAACAGCTTGCCACAGCCACACAAACTGCTGCCGCACCAGCCCCTGCCACTTTTTCTTTTCCCGGGGTAATTCCCCTTGAATGGAGCCGCCTGCCGAGGGCACCGCTTGTTTTTCCGCGGAAGAATAAAATGAACCCAAAGCTCCAGAACATGACTAGAAGCACGTACAATGACAAGGTATAGTAAGAGCGAATATCCTGTTGAAACAGGCTTTTCTTTGCCTTTACATCGAACAGTTCACCCCTGCCCAAAATATGAAAGGAAAATGACAGAAAGCTTTTTTTAAATTCCGCATGCCTCACTTTATCCGAAGCCTGCTCTGTTTCTAAAAAATAATCGACGGTGTTGATGCCGCTTTGAGCGGCAGATGTCAGTTTGGCGGCACTCTCCATGACATGTCGGACCAGTTGCGCCTGTAGCGGCCGCCTGCCGTTTCCAATCACTTCAACAGGAGTGTTGATGCCGCTTTTGATGTCCTCACTAAATCCCTTTGGAAGTACAATCATGGCAGCTGCCTTATTTTTTTCCATCAGCACTTCAGCTTCCGCTTTTTCCACCTGGCGAACCTTCGTAACCTTGGTCAGATGGCTGCTGTTTAGGAGCTGTTTGATGACATATTTTGTTTCCATGGTTTGGTCTTCATCCACAAGGGCGACTTCAAACAGCTGCACATGACTTTCTTCGAGGAGAAGTTTGCTAAAAATTACCCCGATGCCGGCGAAAAACAGCATTGGCACAAGACACAATGCCAATGCTGTTTTCCAGGAATACATCACAGTTTTTAACTGAAAAAACAAAAGATGAAAAAAATCTTTCATGATTAAAAATCAGCCTGGCCGTAACTTGAGAATAAGTCTTGCAGATTGTATTCCATTTCGTTAAAGATTTCATTGAGATCATCTTCCGTTAAATCGACCACATTGCTTCCCTTGTTTCCGATTCTCGGAACCTCAATTTTATCTTTTAGCTGTGTTTTGGCATCGACAGCAAGCGAAATGGTACCCGGTGAATTACGATCCTGAACATTTACTTTGATATCGAATTTTTGATTGGAATATTTATCCTTCACACTAACATCTTTATTTTGATAGATTGTTCCTTTGAATACTGGAACGCCGCTGAATTCATCTCCGCCCAGGCGAAGCTTTAAATCTCTTTCAATAGTTTGCTTTTTCGCACTTTTTCCTCTAAATAGGGAATTCATCGAGAAATCCACCTTTGATTCGAGATTCCCATGTTCTTCAAAGGCGAAAACAGCTTTTAGATCTTCTTTTCTTTTATCTGTTTCTGCTGAAATCGTATTCGTGAAGTTAAATGCAAGTTTGCCATCTTTCCGGTCCATTGGCGTGACTTCAAAGCTTATCTCTTCAAATCTCTTATTCTTGTTAACTGGTACATTTTTTGTTTCAAAGGTGATTGTCCCGAAATCATTCTGCTCGCCTACCGTTAAAACGACTTGGCGATTAATGATTTGTTCATCATTATCGATTAAAATCACATATTTGAAGCCTTCTGGATAGTTGGAATCATTCATATCTTTTTTCAAATCTTTTAAGCCTGATTTAATGTCTCTTTTTAACTCGGCTTTATTTTGAAATGGCAGAGATTGATTTGTAACGGCTTGGGCTTCCGTTAGTGTGACATATCGATCTGCAATTATATTTTGCAGATCATCATCTTCGATTAATTGGTTCATGAAACTGTTAAGGAATTCCCTTGTCTCAGCAGGTGAGAGCTTAAAGGTGATTTCCCTTAATTTAAGTGTCTGCCCGTCATGGTCAAACTTAACCCCTTTTTTCAGAGTAAAGTTTTCCTCTTTCATTTCTTGTAAAAGAAAACCAGAGTATCGCTGCTTTAATTTTTCTTTTTCTTTTTCAGTCAGCTTGAGCTCATTCCAGGATAAACTGTTTAATTTAAGCCTCTCTGGCCCTTCATAATATGGGTTGACCATTCTCATAAAGTCGCCATATTCATCAAAATTCAAATAAAAGAATTCGTCGAATAACTCCGGTATTTTGATTCCGGCTTGATTTTTAGACTGGACGTATTCCACACCCAATGCCTTCGAGCCGTCAATATTAAGCGCGATATTGGAATGATTTAATTTCTTTAGCGGATCTTGGCTGGTTTTGATGGTGATTGATGAATCCTTTAATAAATCGAGGATCTGTTCATCCTGGTAACCCATGCTCCCGTCATCAATATTCACATTCCCTGACAGCTTGATTTGTGAACTGGATGGCTGCTTCTGAAGCTTCTCCTGAAACGCAAAATCTTCCCCGTACATGGAATCCCAATCCTCTGTCATCTGCTGATAAGAGTTGTATTCGGATACCAGGAACAGTTCTTTAGGTGTTTTATTAAAGAAGAACATCCCTAGCGCCGATCCGCCCCCAATCAAAACCAATGCCGCAATGGTGATGATTACCCACTTCTTCGAAAAATTAACTTTTTGCGGCGGCCTTGTTTGGACATATTGCATGGCCGCGGCTGTTTCTTCCATATGTTCTACAGGCGCTCCGCACGATGGACAGAATCTACCATTTCCTGATAGTTCATGCCCGCAATTACCACAAAACTTCATTTTGTTTCTCCTCTTTCTCTCTGTATAATTGGCCCCTCTATTGTTTCCTCTTTAATCATAAGAAAATAGCAGCTTTTTTACCATATATTCGACAAAATTAGATATTTTTCACGAAAGATTCTACTATCTTCCGTCGTTAATGCCTAGGTGTTTTTTATTAGGTGATTGTTTGTCCTAACGGAGCATATAGTTTTTATAAAGGGGGGATTACCATTCATCCATCTCTGTCTACTAGGAATCTAATACGGTATGCTGTGGCTTATGTTTTTATCATTTCTGGATTAATGAAGATTTTTAGCTTGGAGCTGGCGAATCAATTTCTCGGTTTAGAGCTGCCTTATCCTCGCCTGATGCTGAAACTCGTCATCCTTCTTGAGGTTGGCTGCGGAACTTTAATCCTGGTGAATAAGTGGGTGAAAAACGCCGTGATTCCTTTAATGGCGATTATGGCGGCCGCCATTCTGCTGACAAAGCTGCCGACCCTTCACACCGGCTTTTTGCAATTTGCTTTTAATGCAAGACTCGATCTTGTGATGCTGGTCTTGCTGATTATACTTTATAAAAGATATCCATAGATTTGGCAGATTGGCTGAGCCTATACGCAAATTGGTGATGCCTATTCTCAGATTGGCAGCATTTCGCGGAAAAATGGCCGGCGCATGAAAAAGGTTTTTTTTTGAGAAAAGAGTCTATATGAAAGATGAAAATCCGATTCCTGTGATAAAATAAAAGAAATTTTAGCAGGAAAGAGAAGAATCCAGATGGATTTAAAAGAAAAGGTTAAAAATCTGCCCATAACTCCAGGGGTATATCTGATGAAGGATACCCACAACCATATCATTTATGTCGGAAAGGCCAAGAATCTAAAAAGAAGAGTAGGTTCTTACTTTCAAAACTCAAAAGCCCATCCGCAAAAGATTAAAAAGCTAGTCTCGAACATCAAGGATTTTAACTATATCCTGACAGATACGGAATTTGAGGCTTTTCTTCTCGAATGCCAATTAATTCAGGAGATCAAGCCGCACTTTAATAGGAAGATGAAAACGCCGCAAGCCTACTCTTATATTATTTTTCAAAAGAATGCAGACCGATGGAAGGTTGATGTTACTAACACCCCTGACCATAGCGGCACCCTTTGTTTCGGCCCATTCATTAACAAAAACACGTTGGAAAGAGCCTTACAGGGAATAAAAGAAGCCTTCAAAATCGACTGCTGCAGCCCTCCGAAAAAGAACAGCCCGTGCCTGAACTATTCTTTGGGCCAATGCATCGGCGTCTGCCTTGGAGACTCCGCCGCTATAGACCAATACAATGATATTATTGAAAAAATAATTGCCATGCTTCATGGTTCGGACACGTCATTGCTTGAAGATATGGAGAAAAAAATGCTCGCAGCCGCAGAAGACCTTGATTTTGAAACTGCAGCAAAATATAAAAATAATCTAGTTTCGATCAACTTCCTAATTAATAAAGAAAAAGTAATTGAATTCGCCGAGGAAAATAAAAATATCGCCATCATTGAATACTTAAATGACCATACATTCAAACTTTTCCTGATTAAGGGGAACAAGGTTCTTTTTTCAGAGAAGTACAACTTGGGGAGCCAAAACCCAGAGCACACGCTAAATGCGATTAAAACCGGGATTCTCACCAATTTCAAGCCCATTGGGAACAATTCTATCATTATTAATAAAGACGAAATCGATGAAGCGCAGATTATTTATAGTTATTTAAAAAGCAGCGCATGCTCCTATAAGGAAATACCTTGTGAATGGCTGACCAGCGCGGATTTCACACACCTTGATGCCGCCATAAAGCAATTAATCCAGTTCAAACAAAGGACCCCTGGTTATAATGAACTGCACCCGAATTGTTAGTTGAGTCTAACAATAGGGTGCAGTTTATTACCAGGGGTCAATTTAATTACTTATTCAATAAATGTTTTACCGAGTAAACCGGATGATAGAGCATCATCCATGGGCCGGAATAGCGCATGACGGCTTTCATCTTTTGCCGGTACTTCAGTTTATAGCAGTGAACCTTGCAGTTGGAGCAGGCCGTCTTTTCCTCGCCAAAACGACAGAGGGAAAGACGCAAAAAAGCATAGTCCTTCAATTCCTGACAATCTTTACACAGCTTATCGCTATGATGCTTCCTCTTGCAATACAGTTCAATCATCTGCTTGACGATTTCTCTTTCCTTTTGGATATTCGGTCCATTGTTTAATTCTACTAATTGCCTACTCATGTTAGTAAACCCCCTTCGAAAGATTTACTAAAAAATTATTTATCTTAGTATAACCATACCATACAATTTCTGTCCCCTATCGAGTGAATCTTAACAATTTCCGAACAATTCTCAAAAAGGTGTTAGGCAAGGTGTGTCTGCTGGCGACTGGCTCTTAAGCATGTTTGTAAGATTTTCAAGTTGACCCGTTCATTTTTTTGACAAATAGTTTGATATTCCGACAGAAATGTTTTCACTGAAAAAAAACAAAAGCCCTTTCTGAATTTTTTCAAAAAGGGCTTTATAAGGTTGGTTTGACTTTAGCGTTTCCACTGTTTGCGGACTAATGACATTCCACCTAGCATGAAGTAATAGCGCATATCGATGACCCATTTCATAAAGGAGCCGAATTTGCCGCCGACATGATGATTATACACAAAACCTGAAGCATTCCCTTTTCCCAGCGACATCACCATGCCGCGGTAAATATAATGGAATGGTTTTGCCGGCTGGCCGTAAATTTTCATCGCAATATTGTAGGCACAATACTGACCCTGCTGGATGGCAATTTGTGCTGTTGGCGGATATGGTTCTCCTTTTTCACTAAAAAAAACGGAAGCATCGCCGAGCACATAACCTTCAGGATGGCCCGGTACTTCGCAAAACTCATTCAGTTTTACCCGTCCATCGAGCAGTTCAAAACCAAGTCCCTCCAATAACGGATTCCCTTTGACACCGCCTGCCCAAATAAAGGTATTTGTTAAGATTTCGCTTCCATCTTGTAAAAATACCTTATCCTTTTCCACATTCCCTATGGAAACTCCTAATCTAAGTTCAAAGCCCATTTTTTCCATAGAAACTGCCGCATCTAAGACGATTGCGTCCGGATAGCCCTTGAGAATATTTTCATTTGGTTCAACGATGATCACATGCACATCATCCCGGCTGACACCAAACTGCCCGCAAAGCTCTGGAATCCTGTCCTTTAATTCATGAATAAATTCCATTCCAGTGAACCCGGTGCCGCCAATGACTATGTTCAAATTTCCATTAGGGCTTTGGCTGTATTGTTGAAATTGCTCTTCTAAATGCTCGCGGAGCCGGTACGTTCCTTCCCAGTCGAATAAAAAGAAGGCATGTTCTTTTAATCCCGGTATATTATAGGTATTCGGCGAGCCGCCCATCGCAACGACTACATAATCGTAGGATAATTTGTGATCCTTGCACTCTACTATTTTTCGGTCTATATCCAGCCCAACCACTTCATCCTGGATAAATGTCACCATTTTTTGATCAACTAAATCTTTGATTGGCATGATAATCGATTCATGACTGATGGTTCCTGCCCCCGCCTCATGCACCTTGGTAGTAAAATAGTGATAATCGTGGTTATTAACTAAATAAACCTCGATCCGGGAAGGATGAACCTTCTTCTGCAAAGTCACTGCTGTCATTAAACCCGCATATCCTCCGCCTAAGATAACTACTTTTCGCTTTTCATATTCCATAGTTTGCTCACTCCTTCACAAATTCCCTTTACCTTATTATAGTGGCAAATTTAGGATTTTTGCAACGAATAGAAGGAGGATTTTACCAAATACACAAAAGTTTCATATTTAAGAAGGCGGAAGCACCTATTTAGCGTCAATTTAACCTATTTAAAAGAGCAAAATCATCCCTATTTGATGGACTCATGCGGACGGAAATCTCGAATTATTGCCATTTCAGTCCTCATAACGGGCTCATGCGGTCTGAAATCCGGGATTTTTGCCATTTCAGTCCACATGAACTGCGTTCCTCAGGAAAATTCTCAAAGTCGGACTTTTTATGAAAACACAATCGTCTTATTCCCAAACGTCAACACCCTGTCTTCGACGTGCCATTTCACCGCCCTTGCCAAAACAGTCCGCTCGATGTACTTGCCTATTTTTTTCATATCCTCGAGTTGATCACGATGATTGACCCGCTGGACATCCTGCTCAATTATCGGCCCTTCATCAAGCTCATCCGTAACATAGTGCGCGGTTGCTCCAATCAGCTTTACACCCCTCTCGTACGCGCGGGCATATGGATTGGCCCCGATAAACGCAGGCAAAAAGGAATGATGTATGTTGATGATCCTATTCGAAAAGGCTGTCGTAAACACCAGTGTGAGAATTTGCATGTATCTCGCAAGGACAATGACATCCGCCCCGTATTTTTCAACCAACTCGATTTGCTGGGCCTCTGCTTCCTTTTTATTAGCCGCATTGACTGGTATGCAGTGAAACGGGATTCCCATTTCCTCAACAATTCCCCGGACATCCGGATGATTACTGATAACAACGGCAAAATCGGCATCAAGATGTCCAGCTTTTTGCTGCCAGAGCAGCTCGGCCAGACAATGGTCTTCCTTAGATACAAAAACGGCCAGCCGTTTCTTTTGGCTGGCCTGTTCCATTCGCCAGCTGAGGTCAAAACACCGGGAAAGCTCTTGAAAATCTTGCTCGAGCTTTTGTTTATTTAGTTCAAAGTCGTTAATATCCGCTTCAATTCTCATAAAAAACAGGCCGCCTATCGGGTCAGTTGTATGCTGATCCGACTGGACAATATTCCCGCCGTTTTGAAAAAGGACCTGCGACACCGCCGCCACAATACCCGGCTGATCCTGACAGGAAATTAGAATTCTTACTCTCTCACTTGCCACGCCGTTACCCCCTGCTTCAATAAATTCAGCTGTTCTTTTACGCCATCAATAAGGTCCTGTGGCATTACCCCATAATGGGATAATATTTTTGCCTTTTCTTCCCCAGCCTTGGCATGCAGATAGCTAGCTGCGACAAGGGCTTGTGCGGGTAACGCTCCCTGAGCAAGGAGAGCTGCAATTAGTCCAGTCAGCACATCTCCGCTGCCCCCTTTTCCAAGCGCATCATGACCGTGCGGGTTTATGAAAATCTCGCCATCCGGTGAGGCAATGATGCTGCGATGACCTTTTAAAAGCAAATGGACATTGTAATTTTTCGCAAAGACTCGCGCCGTTTCGATTCGGTCTGCCTCTGCTTCTCTTACAGTTTTATGCAACAAACTCGCCATTTCTCCAGGATGTGGCGTAAAAATAATCATCCCCTTATACTGCCGTACCATATCTAAATGATTCCGAAGTAAATAGAGCGCATCGGCATCTACTACAATCGTTTGGTTTGTCAGGGAAGCTATCAATGTCTGCATCCACTCTTCTCCTCCAGGAAACCTGCCCATCCCCGGGCCAACTGCGATACAGTCGAATTGCTGGAGGTGCGGCGAAATTGCGGCAATCGCATTTTTAGAAAAATGACCAGCCTCTTCAGGCAGCGGAAAAAATAAAGATTCCGGATTCTGTGCTGCCGCCATTGGATAAATGCTTTCTGGAACCGCTAATGTGACAAGCCCCGCTCCGGAATTTAGTGCTGCTTTAGCTGCAAAAATCGGCGCCCCTATATAGCTGCGGGATCCCCCGAGAATCAGAGCATGTCCAAATGTTCCTTTATGACCGTGTTTTGGTCTTGCCGGGATGGATGTTTTAGCAAGATGTTCCGTAATCACCCTCGGCAAATCGAGTCCCAAATCTACTGCAGACTGAGGCGGGACAGAAATATCGACTGCTTTCCACTCCCCTACATAATTGGGTCCGTCATGTAAGAAAAAACCTCTTTTCGGAAAAACAAAGGTAATGGTCTTCGCGGCTTTAATCGCGACACTCTCGACCTTGCCGCTATCACTGCTCACGCCTGACGGGATATCGACGGCAATAATCATTTTCTTCCCCTCATATTCATTCACCATGGACATGACGACATTTAGCGGTTCTCTTACCGGCCCATTTACCCCCGTTCCCAAAATCGCATCAACAATAATATCTGCCTTGTCCAGTTCCTCCTGAAAGGCATGTTTTATATTTTCCTGCAGATAAAAAATCGGCAGACCTCGGTTGATGTAAACGTCGAAGTGTATTTTTGCATCGCCTTTTATGCGGTCCGGATTAACCAGCAAACATAAAAGTGGAGCACAGCCTAAATCTGCCAGTCGTCGGGCTATCACAAACCCGTCGCCGCCATTATTGCCGCCACCGGCCAGCACTATTACTTTAGGTTTTTTGCATGGAGAACTGGCGAGGATTTCTTCTACCACTCTAGCACCGGCATTTTCCATTAGGACGACACCCGGCAAACCAATCTTCTCCATCGTATATTGATCTAGCAGATGCATTTCCTTTTGTCCTGCCGCAAACATCTATGGCACTCCTCTCATTTTTCCTCAATTTCTATCTCAAACTATCAATTACATTAATTCTTATAGTTCGCTTAGAATTCCTGTTATTAAATCTGAATATCTTATGAATTTAGATTTTTTATTTTATCACTTTTAATCCATACTAAAGATTAATTATTAGGAGGTTCCCAACATGAATAATATTGATATCTATGTAAAAGGGCAGAACCCCACCTCTCAGAGTAGCTCTATTATGAAATCTATCCGAATAAACCTAAATAAAAATAATAGCAGTGGGACTGTAAGCGAACTGCCCCGTAAATGTTAGACACTAAACTAACATTTACGGGGCAGTTCATAAGATCCTCACAGCCTTTATTTACTTCCCATCCATTTCATTTAACTCATCTATCAGCTGCTTCGTTCTTTTCGCATTCCCCTCAGCAAAATTTTCTAGTCGATTCTTTAATTCATCATCATTGTGAATCCGTTCTGCGGTGATTAGGTATGTCCGCATTAAATCCTCTTCAACTTCAATTGAGTGTTCAAGTATATCTTCAAGTTTTCCCTTTTCATCCTCTTCTTTTCTGTTAAAAAAAGCCATTCAAAGACCTCCTTTTCCACCTTCCTTATTATTTACCAAGCCAGTAATGCTTATCCATTAATAAAAAACCCTTTTCCCGCTCAGGAAAAAGGGCTAAGTGCCATAATTCAATTCTTTTCACCTAAATGGTAACTTTACTTTTTTTAAAGGAATGGCAATCTTTTTTAATAACTCACTTTCAGGTATCTCGTTTGGAGCATTATAGTAATATTCGTAGTAAACTTCAGCATCTTAGTATCCAATTTCACCAATCCATTTAAACATATCATGATAAGGTTATTCCATCCTCGAATTACAGGCTGTAATTTTTCAGCCATTAAAAACTCCGGTTCAAAAAGGCTTTTGTTCTTTCATTTCGCGGGCTGGTAAAAATGTCAGACGGAGACCCGGACTCAATGATTTCCCCGTTATCCATGAATATTACCCGGTTAGCCACCTCTTTCGCAAAGCCCATCTCATGTGTCACTACAATCATTGTCATGTGTTCTTCGGCTAAATCCCTCATCACTTGAAGGACTTCACCGGTTAACTCAGGATCGAGGGCCGATGTAGGCTCATCGAACAAGAGAATATCCGGGTTCATCATCAGAGCTCTGGCAATGGCAACTCTTTGTTTCTGCCCGCCGGATAAATTGGCCGGGTAAGCATTTGCCCGGTTTAACAGCCCGATTTTTTCCAACAGATCCTTGGCTCTTTGCTGAATAATGCCAGCTGGCTCCTTTTTCACCATTCTTGGAGCGAGTTCGAGATTTTCTCTAACTGTCATATGCGGAAACAGATTAA